>JBCCTM010000026.1:0-17372 GCA_039198535.1 Pseudomonadota bacterium | reverse complement strand
GCATAGTTTTTTCGAGAAACTATACACACGAATTTCCTTTGACACTGCAGCGAACCTCAAGAAAAGGCTTACGGCTCGTCGACGCCTCGCCCTAGAAGCGGGCCGAGGAAGAGGGAGTGTCGCCGTGACGCTTGCACATTGGCTATTGCGCACAGCGCAGGCGCACCCTGATCTCCCGGCGGTGGCGCTTGGCCCCCGCGAAGCGCGACGATACGGCGATCTGGCGCGTAACGCGGCCGCGCTGGCCGGTTGGCTCCGCCGCTCTGGCGCTCGAAAAGTGCAGCCTGTCGCGATCATTTCTGAGAACCGCGTTGAAGTGTTGGAGACCTTGTTCGGCTGCTGGTGGGCGGGCTTTGCGGTTGCGCCCATCGCGCCTGATCTCGCGCCGGAAGATCTCACGCGGGCGCTCGCCTATGCGGAAGCGGAGACGTGCTTTGTCAGCCCAAAGGCCGCCGGCGCCGTCATGGCCGCCGCGCCGGAGGCGGTGTCGCATATCATTGAATATGAGGGCCTCGGCTATCTGCGCGCCCTGAAAGCCGAGCCCATCGATACGCCGTTGGCCGGCTCGAACCGAGACACCGCCTGGTTGGCCTTCTCTGATCTGGAGCCAGGAGACGACCCCCGAGCGGCGATGCTGTCCCATGAAGCGCTGATGAGCCTCGCGCTGTCGCTGCTCGCCGAAGTCGATCCGGTCCGCCCGCGCGATGCGCAGATCCACGCAACGCCCTGGCATGGCCCGGGCGGCTTTATGTTGTTGCCAACCCTCGCCCGCGGTGGCGTCGCGGTGATGCCGGAGACAGGCGCATTTGATCCGGCGGAAGTGTATGACAACGCAGCGAAATGGCGACGAGCCTCAACGATCCTCTCCGAGACGCATCTCCGGCTGCTGCTGGCCAGCGGCGCGGACATGGATGGCGCCGATTTCCGAACCGTGGCGCTGACCGGCGTCGGCGCCTCCCGGCGCTTGATCGAGCGAGGGCTTGAACGCTTCGGGCCAAGGCTGGCGCGCATTTATGGGCAATGCGCCTTCCCTCTCGGCGTCACCCGGTTGAATTGTCATGACGTCTCGTCGCGGGGTGAGGCGTTCTGGGAAGAGCGCGTCGCCAGCGTCGGCCGGCCCTTTCTGACAACGGAAATCTCGATCCGGCCTGAAGATGAGCATCGCAATGTGGAGCCTGGCGAGCAGGGCTGGATCCATGTGCGCGGTCAGCATGGCATGCGGGGCTACTGGCGAGATCGGCGCTCCAAAGTGAGCAATGGCGCGCCGGCGTGGCGACGGACGGGCATGCGCGGCGCGGTGGATCAACATGGCTATCTCAGGGTCCACGGGGCGCCGGAGCACATGCTGCCGGGGCGCAATGGCGCGCTGACCGCGCCTGAATCCCTCGAAGCGACCCTCCTCGACCGGGGCGACGCCGCGGACGCCGGCGCCACCACGCGGCCCAAGTTTGACGCATTTGGCCGGCCCGATGGCGAAGAGATCGTCACCTTCGTCGTCGAGAACACCGCCTCTCCCCCGCGCCAGCCCGATTTGATCGGCGGGGCGGCGCTCCCCATCGCCGCGCAGTACGCCGTGGAGGATCTGCCGCGCAGCTCCAACGGACGTCTGCGCCGCGCCACGCTTAAGCGCTGGGCCGCGGAACGACTGGCGGAGGAGCGCGCAGTGATGGCTCGGTCAGACGACAACCGAGACGGCCGGGCCTGAGAGGGAGGCGCCCGCCCCCACCCTCGGCCGGGCGAGGCGCAAGCGCGCCGTCTGGGCGGCGCCAACCAACATGGCGTCATCCCTCCGCCCATCGGGGCGTGGCTCGCGGATTTGTGAACACGGCGCATCGCGGTTGCGCGACAGATCAGTTTATACCTTAACCAATTGATGAACCGCCGCAGACCCGGCCGTCCGCGGTCGCGTCGGCCGCCGCTGTGAGAAGTCTGTCTGGAGAGGCGCCTACCGTGTCCGAGCAAAGTTTCGACGCCTCCGACAATGCGACCGAACTTGAAGGCGAGAGCGCCGCGCAGACGCCCGCGCGCCACGAGACCCCAGCAAAATGGGCTGACGCTCGGATCACGGCGGGTGGCGAGCGGCGCGCCACGGTCCCGCTTCGCACGGATCGGGGGGTTGGAGCGACGACGCTCTGGTTCAACACCGGCACGCTCTGCAACATCGCTTGCGTGAATTGCTACATTGAGAGCAGCCCGCGGAATGATCGTCTCGTCTACATCACCGCTGCGGAAGTGGCCGATCATCTGAACCAAATCGCCGAGCGCGACTGGCCCACTGATGAAATTGGCTTCACCGGGGGTGAGCCGTTTCTCAACCCGGAGATGCTCGAGATCACCGAGGAGGCGCTCCGACGGGGACATCGCGCGCTGATCCTCACCAACGCCATGAAACCCATGATGCGGAAAAAGATGCGGGATGGCCTACTCCGCCTCAAAGCGGAGTATGGCGCGCAGTTGGTCCTGCGGGTCTCGCTCGATCACCATACCGCGCTTTTCCATGACGAAGAGCGGGGGGAGGGCGCGTTCGAGAAGGCGATGATCGGCCTCTCTTGGCTCTCCCAGATGGGTTTCACGCTGAACATCGCCGGCCGCACCATGTGGGACGAGCCGGAACCCGCGGCGCGGCGAGGCTACGCGAGGCTGTTCGCGGAGCGCCACATCGCCGTCGACGCCGAAGATCCCGCGAAGCTCGTGTTGTTCCCGGAAATGACGCCGGACCATGATCCGCCCGAGATCACGACACGCTGTTGGGGGATCCTCAACAAGCGCCCGGCCGACATCATGTGCGCCTCCTCCCGGATGATCGTGAAGCGTAAGGGCGCGGCGAAACCGACCTACGTCTCCTGCACGCTGTTGCCCTATGACCCGGCTTTCGAGATGGGCGAGACCGCGGAGCAGGCCGAGCGCCCCGTCGCGCTCAAGCATCCGTATTGCGCCACCTTCTGCGTGCTCGGCGGGGGCAGCTGTTCCGCCTAAGCGCTCCACAAATTGACATACCACTCATTGGCGCCGCAACATCTTGCGTGAAGCTGGAGGAGTCGCGGCAGACGTTCCCCGGCATGAGGCGGTGGCGCCGAAATGGCGCTCGGTGAGCGGGGACAGAATGGGTCTGGATATTTTAGAGGCCGGTCAGGCTGCGGGCGGCGTGGCGTCGGCCATGGATGGGGCCACCTTCGGCGACAGCGCCATCGCGCTCACCCAGCGCAAATCCATCTCACTGAATGAGCGCTGCGGGCTGGACGACGTCGTCTATGACCGTTTCTCGAGCCGCGTGGCTGAAGCGCTGGGCTTTTATGTCTATCGCCTGGTCGATCCGCGCGACGGTGAGACCTTTTACGTCGGGCGCGGTGTGGGCAATCGTGTGTTTGATCATATGGATGACGCGGAACGGGAGCGCGGCGGGCGCGAGCGCTCGCCCAAGACCGACCGGATCCGCGCGATCCATGATGCGGGCCAAAAGGTGGTCACGGTAATCCATCGGCACGGTTTGCGCGACGACGCCGAGACGGCCGCGGTGGAGGCGGTGCTGATTGAGGCCTATCCAAACCTCACGAACAAGGTCGCGGGCGCGGGCACCAGCCGCTTCGGCGTACGGACCACCCAAGCCGCCATCGAGAGCTATGACGACCCGCCCGCGAACTTCGACAAATACAAATGCGTGACGCTGTCGATCACCCCGCGCTGGCCGGAGTTTGAGACTGATGAGCCCAGCTCTTGGGCGGCGATCTACGCGCTCTCTCGCCATGGCTGGAGCCTTGATCTCAAGCGCGCCGAACGCGCGGAATGGGCGGTGATCCACGCCCGCGGCATCGTGCGGGCCGTGTTCAAGATCGATGCGTGGGCGCCCATGAGCGATCCCCTTTTCGCCGCCTTTCCCGGGCGCAAGCGCGACGGGGCCGTTGGCTTCATCGCCGCGCCGGCGCAATGGTTCGTGTGGGACAATTGGGTGGGCCGACGCGTCCCGTCCGCCTATCGAACCCGCTTCGGCCAACGGGTGCGCTACGCCAACATCTGACCGGGCCCGGGGGAGAACGGCGAGAACGGGGAGACCGGGGGAGCGCGATGACGCGATATGGTGATGTGGCGGTGGAAAGCCTCGACGGGCATGTGAGCCTCGTCGAGCTGCGGCGCGGGCCGCATAATTTCTTTGACGTCGCGCTACTCAGCGATTTGGCGGACGCCTTGGAGGCGCTGGACGCGGATGCGGAGCACCGGGTCTCGATATTGGCCGCGGAAGGCAAAAATTTTTGCGCAGGGGCCGATTTCAGCGCCCGCCTCAACAGCTCAGCGAAGAACGCCTCGGGCGCCGAGAAGCTGGAGCGAGAGATCTTCGTCGAGGGCGGACCAAGCCCCCTTTACGCCCAAGCGGTGAGGTTGTTCGCGATCAAGAAGCATGTCGTCGCCGCAATCCAAGGGGCGGCGATCGGCGGCGGCCTGGGGCTCGCCCTGGCGGCCGATTTCCGGGTGGGCGGGCTCAACACGCGCTTCGCCGCCAATTTTGCAAAGCTGGGCATTACGCCTGGTTTCGGCCTCACCCACACGCTGCCGCGGCTCATCGGCGCCCAGGCTGCGGCGGAGCTGTTCGCCACCGCGCGCCGGGTCTCCGGCGAAGAAGCGGCTCGGATCGGTCTGCTTGACCGGTTCGCCTCAGACGGGGACGCACGGGGCGCGGCCATCGCTTTCGCCCGGGAAATCGCCGCCAACGCGCCGCTTGCGCTGGCGGTGCTGAAAGAAACCGCGCGGGGCGATCTGCCTCGGGCGGTGCGGGAGGCCACGGGCCGCGAGGCCGCGGAGCAGGCGCGCCTTGTGAAAACCGCGGATCACGCGGAGGGCGTGCGCGCCGTGGCCGAGCGCCGTCCGGCCGCTTTCACAAATCGCTGAACGCCCGGTTTGCGGAACGCCGCTTTCCTGGCCGCGTCGCCCTAGCCGGCTACCTCCATACCCATGGAAAACCAGTTTCGTCACACGCGGCTGTCCCGCGCGGCCGCGCTCTGGGGGCTCCTGACCGGCGCCGGGGCCGCCGGGGCGCTGGGGGACGTCGGGCGAGCGTCTGAACTGCGCATCAGTCCTATGGTCTGGGAGGCGCCGCTGGTCTGTCCCCTCGCCGCCGCGGGATGGCGGTCAACCCCGTTTCAGGGGCGACCGGCGAACCAGGTGGACTGCGCGGAGGGCGCGCTCAGGCTCCGCTCCGAGGGGTCGATCTCCATGCATTACATCACGCCGCCGGCGCGGCTCAGCAGAGCCCAGGCGCTCCGCTGGCGGTGGCGCGTGGACCGCTCGGGCGGCGCGAGCGATCTGGGCCGGCGCGGCGCGGACGACCGGGATCTCGCTGTGCTCGTCGCCTTCAAATACAACCCAAAAACCGCCACGCCCATGGAGCGCGCGCTGCGCCCGATCGTGAGCGCCCATGGCGGAGAGAACGCGCCCGGTCGCGTGTTGGCCTACACATGGGCCGGCGGCGACGGGTCGAACACGGAGGCCGGCGACCAGCCTGTCCCGATCCGCAGCCCGTATGGCGGCCGGGCCCATCGCATCATGGTGCTGCAGCGCGGGGCCGGGCCATGGCGCAGCGAGCATGTGGACATCAGAAGAGATCACGTTCGCGCCTTCGGCGACGATCGTTTCGAGATACAATATGTGGCGGTGGTGGCCGACACAGACGATCTTGGCGGCGCGTCGGACGCTTGGATCCGCGACCTGCGTTTGGCGAAAAACGGCGCAGTGTCGACCGACGCGCCCTGACGCGCGCTGGTCAATCCACCGCTTCGAGGGACTGGCGGAGGATGGCGAATAGGGCGTCGATCTCCCCCTCAGCGATGGTCAGGGGCGGCGACAAGGCGATGGTCTCGCCCGTCTGCCGGACCAAGGCGCCCCGTCGAAACGCCTCTTCGAACACTTGATAGGCCCGGCTCCCCGGCGCGCCCTCCCGCGGCGTGAGTTCAACGCCGGCCACCAGGCCCAGATTGCGAATATCGGCGACATGGGGCGCCTCGCGCAACGCATGCGCCGCCGCCTCCCAATGCGCCGCCAAGCCCGCCGCGCGGGTCAGAAGTCCCTCGCGCCGGTAAATCTCCAAAGTGGCCAGGCCGGCCGCACAGGAGACCGGATGACCGGAATAGGTGTAGCCATGGAAAAGTTCGATGAGCGCCTCCGGCCCATGCATGAAGGCGTCATGGATATGCGCCTGAGCGAACACCGCGCCGAGGGGAACCGCGCCATTGGTGACGCCTTTCGCCACCGTGAACAGATCTGGCGCGACGCCGAAGTAATCGGCGGCGAACGGTGTTCCGAGGCGGCCGAAGCCCGTGATCACCTCATCGAAAATCAACAGGATCCCATGGGCGTCGCACAGCGCTCGAAGCCGCTCCAGATAGCCCTGCGGCGGGATCAGAACGCCCGTTGAGCCGGCCACCGGCTCGACGATGACCGCGGCGATGGTCTCCGCGCCATGCAACCCGACCAGCCGCTCCACATCATCGGCCAGATGCGCGCCCCAGGCCGGCTGCCCGCGGCTGAAGGCGTTTCGCTCCGGCGCGTGGGTGTGGCGGATATGATCAACGCCGGGCAACAGCGGGCCAAATTGCCGACGGTTCGCGACGATGCCGCCCACCGAGACCCCGCCAAAGCCTGAGCCATGATAGCCGCGTTCCCGTCCAATCAACCGAGTGCGCGCGCCATCCCCCCGAGCGCGGTGATAGGCCAATGCGATTTTCAGAGCGGTGTCCACGGCCTCGGAGCCTGAATTTGCGAAGAAGACGTGGGAGAACGCATCCGGCGCAAGATCCACCAGGGCGTCGGCGAAGTCGAAGGCGACGGGGTGCCCCATCTGAAAGGTCGGGGCGAAGTCTAAGGTCTCGAGCTGAGCCCGCACGGCCTCGGCGATCTCGGGGCGGCCATGGCCGGCGTTGCAACACCAGAGCCCGGCGCACCCGTCCAGGATCCGACGCCCGTCTTCCGCCTCGTAATACATGCCCGACGCCCCGCGGAGCATGCGGGGGGCGGCTTTGAACTGGCGGTTGGCGGTGAAGCCCATCCAAAAACTGCGCAACGCGTCATTCCGCCCCTGTATGGCGTCGTCCATCTCTTCAAATCCCACTGACATCCCGACCGATCCGTCGCCGCGCGTCATGCTCGATCGCACCGTCCTCCGGCGCAACTGATCCCTCGCGCGAGGGTCCGCTTGGCGACGTTCCGCCGCGGCGCATTCAGACTTCGCGCCGACGCGCGCCCTGCGCCAAGGCCAACCGTGGCCGTTTATTTTTCGAAATTGAGTAAACCGGTCGCGCTGATCAAGCGTAGAACTCAACAGGTGAGACGTTAGCTCAGGTTGACAGTCCGCGGACGCTTTGGTCTTGACCCCAGTGGTCAAAACAGATCGGGGCGTCTGAGGCTTATCCCAGTTTGGTCATTAAATTGACCGGGATGTCCCGTCTTTAACCAGAGACCGCGGGCCGTCTAGCCCGCTCAAATTGGGAGGGTGATACCCCATGCGTATGCTGTTCGTCGGAACCGCAATGGCGCTGTCCGCGCTGGTGACGATGCCAGTGGCCGCGCAAGCCGCTGAGACACACATCGTCGAGATGTTGAACAAAGACCCCGAAGACAGCTCTCAACGCCAGATCTTCAAGCCGGCTGTATTGGTTGTGCAGCCCGGCGACACCGTCGTGTTTAAGGCCACCGATCGCGGCCACAACGCCGCGAGCATGAAGGGCATGACGCCCGAGGGTGCGGAGGAGTTCAAAGGCCGGGTGAACAAAGACGTCGAGGTCACTTTCGACACGGTCGGCGTCTATGGCTACATCTGCACGCCGCACGTCTCCGCCGGCATGGTCGGCCTCGTCGTGGTTGAGGGCGAAGGCTGGGATGCGAACCTCGAAGAAGCCAAGGGCGTCCGCCAGCGGGGCCGCGCAAAGGCCCGTTTCGAGGAGTACTTCGCGCAGCTGGAGACCTTGATGGCGGAGCGCGCCGCCTCTGCAGCCACAGCCGCTCCGGTGGAGACGCCGGCGGATGAGGCCGAGGCGGAGGTGGAGCCGACCCCAGCTGAGGCTGCGGTGGACGCCGTTGAAGACGCGGTCGACGCCGTCGGAGACGCGCTTGAGGGCGCTGTCCAGTAGGGACGCCCCCAACCGCGGGAATGATGCGAACCTGCGCTTTCGAGCGCAGGTTTTTTTATGCGGTGGAGAACGGGTTTTGCACCGGCGCGGCATCGCGCGACGCGGTCCTCAGACCGCGGGAATCGGGAATAATCGACGTATCGAGCACGTTTCCCATTTCCATCGCGTCCTCGATCTTCTTCGTGATCATCCGCTTCGGCTTGTTCTCGTGCGTAGAAGCAATCGGCTAGAGCGACCCGTCGGCCCGACCACGTCCGCCGGGCCCCACATCGTGAGGTGGCCGCTCGGCGCGCTGGGCGTGTTACGCCGCCGGCGACCGTCAATCGGTCGCGCGTCTGTTCAAACGTCGCGAGATTTCCGCGAGGCGAGACCAACTCTGTAAGGTCGCGGGCAGCGCGAGCGCGCTGTCGACAAATTGCCAAGAATAACTGACGGTTGAGAAGATCTCACCGGTCGAGAGGCGCAGTGCGGTCGTCGCGAACCACAGGTTGAAGAGGACCAGCGCCGACAACACGGCGAACACTGCGCCGTAGAGAACCGCTTCCGCGTCAGACAGGCCGACTTCACGCACCCGCAAGCGCGCGAGATGCAGGCGGACCGCGCGCGGACGCCGGTGCTCTAGAATGCCCACCTGGCGCTCCATTTGCCGATTGAGCGCGCCGTTTAGTCTAAAAAAGCGGCGGTGGAAGAGCGCATAGATGAGCAACAGCGCGACCGCACACAGGCCGCCTCCGGCGGCGAAGGCGGGCGAGAAGGCGTAGAGCACGGCCACGGCGATCGCGAGTTGCACCGCCGCCGCCATCGCTTCTGGCGCCGTATGCTCCAAGAAGTCGACCAGTTCCCGCCCCATCCCCAGCCGCGCCGTGAGAACGGACACTGGCGTCTGCGCGGATCGCGCCGCCTGCTCCACGCCCAGTTCGACCCGAATGGTCCCATACACGCGGGTGTCGTACACGCGCCGGGCCACCGCGATCCCAATCAGCGCCGCCATGATCCAAGCGAGCGTCCAAAGCGCTCCAGTTTGCCGGAGGAGCAATTCGTCGATGGCGAAACCGATGAAGAGAGGGACCAGCGCCATGAGCGCGGTTTCCACCAGAACCAACGACCATGTCAGAGCGACCGAACCTCGGAAAACGCGGAGGATCGCGCCAATGGTGAAGGGTTGGTCGCTGAGCATGCGCTTCCGCCGAATTACGCGCTGGTCTGCAGATCGCCGGATGATATAAATGTGAACGATCGTTCGTTCAATATTGCACTGACGTCATGACCGCTTCAGACGCGCCGGAACCGAAGACGCGAGAGCAAGCCACGCGGGCGCGTCGAGCCAAGATCATCGACGCCGCCCTGGCGTGCTTTCTCGAGGCGGGCTTTCACCAGACCGGTGTTCGAGACATTGCAAAGCGGGCGGGGGTGAGCCTGGGCAACGTCTACAATCACTTCCCCGGCAAGAACGACATTCTCGTCGAAATCGCCGCGATGGAGCGCGCCGCCCTGACGCCGTTCATCCGCCTCTTGGCGGAGCCGTCCCCACCAGCGGCCAAATTGAATACGTTCGTGTCAGAGTACCTGCGCTATTTGACCCAGCCGCATAACGTCGTTCTCAGCATCGAGATCACACGCGAAGCGATCCGCCAGCCTGAGCTCGGGGCGTTGTTTCTCGAGAACCGCGCCCATCTCGCCTCAGCGTTGAGCGCGGTTTTGCAGCGGGGCGTCGACGCGGGCGATTTCCGCGACGATTTGGATGCGGTGGACGCGGCGAAGAGGCTTCTCCATCTCATGGAGGCGGCGGCGTTTGACAGAGCTTTGGGCCCGGCGGACTGCGCCGAAGATCCGTCGAAGCTGCGGGACTTCATCGCCCTGGCGCTGCGCCGCTAACCGCGTATTGAGGGCGACAGCCCCGTAATTCGCAAAGCGGAAGCGCTTCGCGAGCTCCTCCCGTGGAACACGCCCGCTACGAAAATCGGTCGCACAGAAAATCTGTGAACAAGCGGACCTTGGCGGAGAGGTGTCGGTTGGGGGGGTAGATCACCTGGAGCACGCGCCTTGGCAGACTATACGCGCCCAAAAGACGCGTCAGATCGCCGGCCTGCAACGCCTCGCGCACCGCGATCCCAGGCAGGACGGCGACCCCGAGCCCGGCTTTACATGCCTCAAGGATGGGTTCGATGTTGTTCGAGCACAGTCTGCTGGACACGGTCACCTCAAAGGAGGCGCCACCCGACTGAAACCGCCACGTTTGCATATGTGGCGCGCCATGGAAGTGAAGCAGCGCGTGCTCGCTTAGGGCTTCAGGCGCGCTCGGCGCTCCATGCGCGGCAACGTAGTCCGGCGAGGCGCAGCACATGTACTCGAACTCGGCGAGCCGGTGATCGACCATCATGGTCGTCTCGTCAGGCTCGTCGACCCGGACGACCAAGTCGAAGCCTTCGGCGACCGGGTCGACGAGACGCGATTCCAATGTGAGGTCGATCCGCACTTTGGGATGGATCTTCATGAAATCGACGACCGCGCGGCTGATGTTGATCGGGTCCTGGCTGACCGGGCCATTGATCCGCATTTGGCCGATTGCTTCTTCATGGGCCGCGCCCAGGGCCGTCTCCGCCTCGTCAAGATCGTCCAGGATGCGTTTCGCTTTCGCATAGAAGGCGCGTCCATCGCTTGTGGGCGAGACGTTCCGCGTGGTCCGGTTGAGCAGCGGCAGGCCGAGCCTCTGCTCCAGCGCAAGAACCAGCCGATTTATCGCGGAGCGAGACTGTCCGAGTTCGCGCGCAGCCGCTGCAAAGCCTCCGGCTTCCGTGACGGCGACAAAAGCGTTGAGTTCCGCAAAACGATCCATGAGTGCTCCGACCTGCGCGATTTGCGGGACGGATTGTCCCAAATGGCGTGAATTGTCGCAATAAGCAGCCGCACCAAAGTTGTCTCCCGAGATTTTGTGGTGATTGGTGAGCGGCGACGACTGGACATGTTTGGGATCAAAAGAGCGCATGAGCGCGGCGTAAAGACGCTCGATTGGCTCGACGCGCGCTACAGCTTTTCACATGCCGATTATTACAACCCGCGGAGCATGGGCTTTGGCGCCCTCCGCGCGCTGAACGAATATCGCGTCCAGCCCGGCGGCGCCTTTGACACGGTCGATCTCTCCGATCTGGAGATCGTCACTTACGTCACTGAAGGAGCGCTGGCGCATGGCGATAGCGTCGGGCCGGCGGTGACGTTGACGCGGGGGGACGCCCACGCTTTGAGCGCGGGCCAAGGCGTCCGTTTCACGCATCGCAACGCGTCCTCGACGGACGAAGCGCGCTTCGCGCATCTTTGGATCTTGCCGGACAAACGCGGAGGGGAGCCTCGGCAGGATACGCGGTCTTTCTCCGACGGCGATCTGCGGGACAGGCTCTGCCTTATCGCCTCTCCGACCGGCGACGCTGGATCGTTGACCGTGAACCGAAAGATCTGGCTGCACGCGTCGCGTTTGTCTCGGCAGGCGCGGATCGTGCACCCGCTTGGCGCGGAGCGAGAGGCGTGGCTCCAGGTTCTCGACGGCGGGGTAGAGATCAATGGCGTCCCCTTGGACGCCGGAGACGGCGCCGCGATCCAGGATGAAGAGACGCTGGAACTGACCGAGCGCGGGACCGGCGCAAGCAACACCGAGATCCTCCTCGTCGAGATGGCCCGCGATGGATGAGCGTGTCAGCGGGCAGCCCGCCGAAGCGCGCCCGGCGTCACACCGAGCTTCGCTTTGAAGACATCGGTCATTCGGCTTTGCGATGCGAAACCGGCGACAAAAGCGATTTCCGACAGGGGCTGGGCAGTCGTTTCAAGCAGCCTCCGGGCGGAAGCGATCCGCCGCTGAAGGAGATGTTGGTAGGCTGTGAGACCGATCGTCTTTTTCATCGCCACCTGGAACGCCGCGACGGGCATAGAGACCACGGCCGCCATATCGTTGAGGCTCAATTTCCGGCCCAAGCCGGCGTCGATAAAGGCGTTTAACTTCCTCAATTCCGCAGCCGATAGCCGATCCGAGACCAGTTTTGGCGTTTGAGACCCGGCGATGCGGCGCAATTCATGCGCGACGGCGTGAAAGAGCGCATCCGAATAAGCGAGGTCGCCCGCTGCACCGCTCGGTCTGCTCAATTGATCGGCGACACAGCTGATGAGCGCCGACTGAAAAGTGAAGCGTTGTAGCCTTGAGAATTGATCGATGAGTTTGCGCGTGGGCGCGCCGAGGGCCTCCGCCAAGCGGTCGCCGCCCAACGTCAGGGCGCGGATCGTCGTGGGTTCGTCCGGGATGCGCCTGATGGAGACGTCGGGCGCGGTCATGCGAAGATCCGCAGGGTGGTAGACGCGGCGCGGGTGGCGCCGGAGACCCACGTGAACTTCGCTGACAACGGGGGTCAGGTAGCCCCAAATCCGCACATCCGCGACCTCGGCGAAGCGGGTCTCTCCCTCAAGGATCTGGTCCTGAACGAAAAACGACCTGTCCGTGGCCGCATCTTGAAGAGGCGTGTTTTGCGTCAATGAGGGCCTCCGCATGTCGTCGACGGCGCGCATGTCCCGGGTGACGCTATCGCGCGGGTCGTACGCTTCAAAGCAAACCGATGTCGGCGGCGGCTTTTTCGGAACACTCCGCGTGGGAATCCGGAAGGCCAGTCACGCGGGCGGACCATTTCGGGCGGTTCGACACGCACCCGCGTCTCGGCGGGCGACGGCGCTGCAAAGGAACCCGACCATGAGCAATTCGAAACTTGAGCAACTCACCCCCGAAAACAGTCAATTGATCTTCATCGACCAGCAGCCGCAGATGGCGTTCGGCGTCGCTTCGATCGACCGGCAGCTGCTCAAAAACAATGTCGTCGCCCTGGCGAAGTCGGCGAAGGTGTTCGGGGTCCCGACGACGATCACCACTGTCGAGACTGAGGCCTTCTCAGGCCACACTTTTCCCGAGCTGTTGGCCGTTTTCCCAGAGCAGCCGCTGCTGGAGCGAACGTCGATGAACTCCTGGGACGACCAAAAAGTACGCGACGCGCTTGCGAAAGCGGGACGACGAAAAATAATCGTATCCGGCCTATGGACCGAAGTCTGCAACAATACCTTCGCTTTTGGCGCGATGCTTGAAGGCGGTTATGAGATTTACATGGTCGCCGACGCATCGGGCGGCACATCACAGGAAGCCCATGATTATGCGATGCAGCGCATGATCCAGGCGGGCGTCGTTCCCGTGACGTGGCAGCAAGTGCTGCTGGAATGGCAGCGCGACTGGGCGCGGCGCGATACCTATGACGCGGTGATGGACATCGTGCGCGAGCACTCGGGCGCTTACGGGATGGGCGTCGATTACGCTTACACCATGGTCCACAAAGCCGCTGAGCGCACCGCGCATGGCCCGACGCTGGAACCTCAGCCCGCGCCGGTCCGCGTCGCCGCGGAATAAGTCCCCGACCCACTCTTTCGCGACTGGCGTGATGACGCGCGCCGCGACGCAGCCCTTGGATAGGGCTGCGCCCCTTGTTCTTCGCCGCCTTTTCGGAGTGTGTTCCATGCCCAACATCCGCGCAGCGACCCTGTCCCGCCGAGCGCTACTGACCGCATCAACGGCCTTGGGAGCCGTTGGGTTCGGCGGGCCCTCTCTTGCGCAGGCCGGGAGCGCAGACCTTGTGGTCAGAAACGCACGGATCACCACCATGGATCCCGCGCGTCCGGAAGCGACCGCGCTGGCGGCGCGGGATGGCGTGTTTGTCGCCGTTGGTTCGGAGACGGATATCGCGCCGCTGATCGGCCCTTTCACTCAGGTGATCGACGCGGGCGGAAAACGCCTCATCCCCGGCTTGATCGACAGCCACACGCACTCGATCCGCGGCGGCGTCAATTACAACCTTGAGGTGCGTTGGGACGCCGCCGACAGCCTTGAGGAAGCGCTTCACCTTCTGCGCGTGCAGGCCGATCGGACGCCGGAGGGACAGTTCATCCGTGTCGCGGGCGGCTTCTCCGAGTTTCAATTCAAGGAAAAGCGCTTGCCCACGGTGGCCGAGCTCGACGCGGTCGCCCCAAATCACCCTGTTCTGATCCATCACCTCTACAAGATGACCCTGCTCAACAGTCGAGCGATCCGATATTTCGGCTACGACCAGCCCGGCCATCCGACATACCCCGGCGGCGTCATCGAGAAAGACGACGACGGCGCGCCGACGGGAAGGCTGCTGGCCGCGCCGTCTGGGCTGTTGATGTACAAAACCCTGAGCGCTGCGCCGAAGCTCGCGATCCATGATCAGATCAACTCTTCAATTCACTACATGAACGAGCTGAATGCGCTTGGGATTACATCGGTGTCCGATGCCGGCGGCGGCGGCATGGAGTTCCCCGACGCTGATCCCTACCAAGTCATTCGCTGGCTGCATGACGAAGATCTGCTGACGACGCGCATTGGCTATCACTCTTTTCCGCAAGTGAAAGGGCGGGAGCTCGACGATTATAATTCTTGGACGAAGAGCATTCGCGCCGGTGACGGCGACGACATGCTGAAATTCGTCGGCGCGGGCGAGAACCTCGCATGGGCCTCATACGACTTTGAAATATTCGCCGACGCGCGCCCAGACATCGATCGAGACGCAGAGGCGTATCAAACGCAGATCATGACGGTTTTAGGAGAGGCTGAATGGCCCTTCCGGCAGCATGTCACGTATGATGAGACGGGTGACCGACTACTGCCGGTCTATGAAGAGGTCGCCAAAGGCGCTGGGCTGACCCCTGGCTGGTTCATCGACCATGTGGAGACGTTCTCCGAACGCAACCTTGAACGGATTGCGCGCCTCGGCGGCGGCGTGGCGCTTCAGAACCGGCTGCAGTTTCAAGCCGAAGACTTCATCGTCAATTACGGCGCGGAAAAGTTGAAGAAGACGCCGAATTTTCGAGCGATCCTCGATCTCGGCGTGCCCGTCGGCGGCGGCACGGACGCGACCCGCGTGACGTCTTACAATCCCTGGTTCTCCATTCAGTGGATGTCGACCGGCCTCTCCCGAGGCGGCCTCCGGATGTATGACGACGCTAACCTGCTCACGCGAGAGGAGGCCCTTCGGATCTGGACGACCGGATCGGCCTGGTTCACCGGCGACGCCGGCCGAAAAGGCGCGATCGCCCCGGGGCAGATGGCGGATTTCGCCATCTTGGATCGGGATTACTTCGCGGTCACCGACGCGGAGATCGCCAAGTTACGTTCAGAACTCACCGCCCTAGGCGGTCGTGTGGTCTACGGCGAGGGCGCCTTCGCCCGCCACGATCTGCGCCATGTGCCGCCTGTGAGCCCAAGCTGGTCCCCTGTGGTGACCTTCGCGGCGGGGTGAGGGGCCCATGGGTTGGATCCCCTATCTCGTCTCTCTGTGGATCGGGCTGGGCGCCGGCGTCGCCTACGGTCTGATCCGCGTTCGCTCTCCCGCGCCGCCCCCTCCAGGACACCCAACGGAGATCCCGAATGGCTGATCGTATTTTGATCAATGGACGCATCGCCACGATGGACCCCGCGCAACCGGATGCGACCGCGGTCGCCATCGCCGGCGCGCGTTTTGTCGACGTCGGAGACGACGCCGACATTTTGCGCCACCGTACGGCAGAGACCGAAATCATCGATCTGGGTGGAGCGACGGCGATCCCAGGCCTGATCGACAGCCACACGCATATCATCCGGCAGGGCGCCAACTTCGCCATGGAGTTGCGCTGGGATCATGCGCCCTCGCTCGCCGACGGCCTGGCGATGCTGAAGCGTCAAGCGGAGCGCACGCCGCCTGGGCAGTGGATCCGCGTGGTGGGCGGGTGGTCGGTGGACCAGTTTGCGGAGAAACGGCTGCCTACACTCGACGAGATCAACGCCGTCTCACCGGACATCCCGGTCTATGTCCTCCACCTCTATGACCGCGCGTGGTTGAACCAAGCCGCGCTGCGCGCCCTCGGCATCGATGCGCATTACTATGAGCCGTTCGTGGCCGGGCGATTGGAGCGTGACGATCAGGGGCGACCCACAGGCCTCGCCCTGGCGCGCCCCAACGCGCAGCCGCTCTACGCGCTGCTCGATATGGCTCCAAAGCTCGATTTCGAGGCGCAGTTGCTCTCAACAAAGCACTATTTCCGGGCGCTGAATGGCCTTGGGCTCACATCGGCGCTCGACTGCGCCGGAGGCTTTCTGAACTACCCTGACGATTACGGCGTGATCCAGGAACTGCACCGCAGGGGCGAGCAAACGGTGCGGATCGGCTATCAGCTCTTCGCGCAAAAGCCATTGTTCGAACTCGAAGATTTCCGCCGCTGGAATGATCTCGTGAAGCCCGATGAAGGCGATGCGTTCCTCAAATGCGTCGGCGCGGGCGAAATGCTGGTGGCCTCCGCGTACGACTTCGAAGACTTCTCCTACCCCCGCCCCGAAGTGCCCCAACGCATGGAGGCGGACCTTGAACCGGTGCTCGAATTCCTGCTGTCGCACCGGTGGCCCATCCGGTTTCACTGCACCTATGAAGAGAGCGCGCATCGGATCCTCGACGTGCTCGAGCGGGTCGGTCGGGACAAAGGGCTCGAGGAGCTTCAGTGGATCTTTGATCATGGGGAGACGATTACGCCGGCGACCATGGAGAGGGTGGCGCGCCTCGGCGGCGGTGTGAGCTATCAGAACCGCCTCGCCTTTCAAACGTCGGCCTATCGCGCGCGGTACGGCGCGGAGGCGCTGCAGCGCGCGATGCCCGTGCGCGAGTTGATGGCGTCCGGCGCGCCCATCGCCGCCGGCACCGACGCCACGCGTGTCTCAAGCTACAACCCGTGGCTGTGCCTGCATTGGCTGGTGTCGGGCCGTGGTCGCGGCGGCGATGTGATGTGGGCACCGGAGCGGCGATTGAGCCGCACGGAGGCGCTGCGCCACTGGACCGAAGGCGGCGCTTGGTTCAGCCGCGAACAGGGCGAAAAAGGGCAAATAAAACTCGGACAACTCGCCGATCTCGCCGTGCTTGATCGTGATTACTTCACGGTGGATGAGGCGGAAATCACTGAGATCGAAGCGGACCTTACATTGGTCGGCGGACAAGCGGTCCATGCCGCAGGTCCATTCGCACCGTACGGCCCGGCCGCTCTGCCCCCGCTCCCAGAGCATTCGCCGATCCCGCTGTTCGGCGCGCCCGGGGCGCGGCCAACCCTCTAAATCCCCAATCTGCAGGTAGAGATTAATGGTCCACGGCGTGAACTCACGGGAGGAGACGGCGCAAGAACGCCGCCACGTCGAGGCGCGAG
>JBCCTM010000025.1:0-17405 GCA_039198535.1 Pseudomonadota bacterium | reverse complement strand
GTACGGCTTCGACGCGCCGTGGCGCCGTTGGGCGCTGGCCCGCGCCCGCCTTAGAAGCGGCCGGAAAATGAAGGCCACGATGCGAACGCTATCCCGTGGACTCAATCCGCGGAACCGCGTTGGCGCCCTGGAGCGTCCCCTGGGAGCGAGCGGTCTCTCCCGCTGACCGCGTCGAGGATCCGCCCCACTGTCGATCGTCTAGGCGAGCGGGGCGCAACCTCCCGCTCGTGGAGCGCCGCGTCGAACTTGAGTTCCTCAAGGCTCTGGAGGGGCGAGCGAGATTGTAAGCGACCAGCGCGTCCCATATGTGACGGCCCGGCTCCGGCACTCGCCAAGAACTCGGATCAAGGTCATATGCGCGGGCGCGGTTTCGCGCGCAGTCTAAAGAGTCCGCGCCACCCAACAACCACTGTCGACGGCCCACCGAGCCACCGCGGACGACCCGCCGCGCGTCGACTTTCGCCAACCCAGGTTGCTCGCATCACACCGTGCGGGGCTTTAGGCGCCAGCCGGCTCGTCGCGCATCAGGAACAGATCGGTCGGCTCCGGATGCGCGCCGGCGGCGGTGAGCATGGCGTGGACCTGGCCGCGATGGTGGGTTTGGTGATTGAACATGTGAACAATCAGCAGCGCCCGAGGCTTCACCACCCGGCGCCCCGCCGCGCCCGACCACCAGTCGATCTCCCCGACGACGCTCGTGTCAGTGGCCGCCTCGGCCCAAGCGCCGATGTGCCGATCCTGCGCCGCGCGCGCCGATCTGTAGGCGTCCCAACTCGCGGTCTCTTCCACGCTTTCCGCGATCGAGCCCGCGCGCGGCGGCTCCGACCCTGTGAGCCGCGACATCCAGATCCGGTCAGCCCACAGCAGGTGGTTGAGCGTGCCGGTGATCGACGAGAAGAACGCGCCGCGCTCGGCGTCCCGGGCGGCGGCGTCGAGGCCGTCCGCCGCCTGCGTCAGGCTCGCATTTTGCCAGGCCGCATACCGCGCCATGACCCGGATATAGGCGCTGTCTATCACCTCACGCGCCGCCGGTCGCCGATGGCCCGAACGCTTCAGCGAAGCGACGCGCGCCCTCCGGCGTGAAGCGCACGGCCCGGCTGTCGGGCGCGCGGCGCAGCCATCCCGCGCCTTCCATATGGGCGAACAGCGCGCGCCCGAGCCGCCCGGCCAGATGGGTGCGGCGTTCGCTCCAATCGAGGCATTCGCGGCAGAGCGGCGGCCGCGCGCGATCGGGCCGCAGCGCCGCCACATCGAGGCCAAGCTCCGCGACGAACGCCTCGCCCGCCAGCGTCAGCGCGACGCCCGCCTCTCCCACATGGAGGCGGCCCTGGCGGCGCAGCGCCTCATACATCTCGACGCCCCGCGCGCCGGCCAGATGGTTGTAGCAGACCCGCGCTTCGCGGAGCGCTTGGTCCCGCGGCCCAGGCCTGAGCCGCAGATGGCCTGCCCCCAGCGCCACGCCCATCAGCGTCTCCAGCAGGCCCGCCACCTCCGCGGAGGCGAGCGCGAAATAGCGGCTCCGGCCCTGGCTCCGCCGCGTCAGCAATCCGCCGTCGACGAGCTGCCGCAGATGCGTACTGGCGGTTTGGCGGGAGACGCCCGCTTCCTGCGACAATTCGGTGGCTGTCAGCGCTTTGCCGCTCATCAACGCCGTTAACATATTGGCGCGCGCGGGATCGCCGATGAGCGCGGCGATGCGGGCGATGTCGGGACCGTTTCTCATGGTTCGACCCAAACCGAAGCATGCGCCCCCGGCAATGCGGCATGTCTGCCTGCGCATTGGAGCGGCGTCGCCGCGCCGCGTTTGGATAGGGGTGAGACACCATGGGCGACCCCGCGCTTTTCACCGCCGCCGCCGTTGATCTGGCCGCGAGCGACCACTCGCTCCAGATGGCCGCCTTCAAGCTGAGCTTGGCTTGGGCGGCGCTGGCCGCGGCGGCCGCGGCGCCGGGGCCCAACATGGTGGCCGTCGCCTCGCGGGGTCTCGCCTCGGGCCTGCGCCCGGCGCTGGCGGTGGCGGCGGGGGTGGCGGTCGGCGGCTTTGGCTGGGCGATCCTGACGGCGGCGGGATTGGCGGCGCTGTTCGAGCGCTATCCGGCCGCGCTGCAGGTGTTGGGCTTGGCCGGCGGCGGTTATCTCGCCTGGGTGGGCGTCTCCGCCTGCGGAGCGGCGCTGCGCGGCGCCGCGCCGACATCAGGTCTGTCGCCCGAGGGATCCCCGGCCGGCGGCTGGTGGCGCGACATGGGCTTTGGGCTGCTGGTCACCGCGACAAACCCGAAGGCGGCGCTGATCTACGCCTCGCTGTCGACGCTGGTGGCGGGCGTGACCCTCTCGCCTGCGATCCTGTTGATGTTCGCCGCTGGATGCTCGGCGATCCTCTTCACGGTCTATGGCGGCTATGGCGTGCTGTTCTCGCGCGGCCGCGTCAGACGCCTCCACGCCCGCTGGAGTGTCGCCGCAGAGGTGGCGTTTGGGGCGGTGTTTGCGGCCCTCGGCCTCGGCATGATCGCCCAAGCCGTGGGGCGCATGGGCGGCTAGAGGCGTCGCCGCGTCGCCTCTCGGATCCGGTCTGGCGAGACAGTCCGGCCGTGGCGCGCCTCGCTCTCGGGCCGCACGCCATCCACCCCTCCCTCGCGCCGCGGCGCGGTCCCATGCGCGAACGGCGCGAGGGGGCTCGACGCCCCTGAGCGGCGTCCCCTCCCCTTGTCGGCTTGCGCACAAAGGAAACCCGGCGACCCAGGGAGGGATCGCCGGGCTCATCATGCGCGGTTTGATCAGGTCAGATGATCTTGCGGAAGATCCGGCCCATCTTGGCCTTGAACTCCGTGAAAGGCGGGTTGAACATCGACGCGCCGTTCAGCTTGGACTGAATGAAGATCGGCTTCATATGGCTGAAGGTCTCGAAGCCCTGGTCGCCATGGTAGGAGCCCATGCCGGACGGTCCGACGCCGCCGAAAGGCAGCGTGTCGCAGGCCACGTGAAACAGCACTTCATTCACGCAGACGCCGCCAGAGATGCTGCCGTCGCGCCAGAAGGACACCTCATCGGCGTTCTCACCGAAGATGTAGAGCGCCAACGGACGGTCCCGCTCCATCACGAAGCGCCGCGCGGTCTCCGCGTCGTCATAGGGGATCACGGCCAGCACCGGGCCGAAGATCTCCTCCTGCATCACTTGGGTCTCCAGGGGCGGATCCACCACGATCGCCGGCGCGAGCTGGCGCACATTGGGATCGCCCTTGCCCTCTTCCTCCAGCCGGATCACCCGGGCGCCGTTCTCTTCGGCGTTGGCGATCAGACCGCGGGCGCGGCTCAGATGCCGATCGGTGATCATGGCGGTGTAGTCTTTATTGCCGGCGAAGGTCGGATAGAAGCTCCGCATCTTCTCCTGCACCTTCTCCAGGAAGGTCTCTACCTTGTCCCGCGGCACCAGCGCGTAATCCGGGGCGACGCAAATCTGGCCGGCGTTGGCGGTTTTGCCGAAGGCGATCCGCTCAGCGGCCCGGTCCATATTGGCCGAAGGCGTGATAATCGCCGGCGACTTGCCGCCGAGCTCCAGCGTCACCGGCGTCAAGTTCGGCGCCGCCGCGGCGGCGACCTTGCGGCCGATGGAGGTGGAGCCGGTGAACAGCAGGTGATCGAAGGGCAGCTCAGAGAATTTCGACGCCACTTCCGGCCCGCCATTGAAGACGCGAACCTCATCGGCCTCGAACGCCTTATGCAGCATCTCCGTCATCACCTCGGAGGTGCGCGGCGACAGTTCGGACGGCTTCAGCATCACCCGGTTGCCCGCCGCCAGCGCCGCGGCCATGGGGCCGATGGCGAGGAAGACGGGGAAATTCCACGGTGAAATAATGCCGATGACGCCCAGCGGCTGCGGCGCGACGCGCGCCTTGGCCGGCATCAGATGCTTCGGGACGCCAGGATTGCGCGTCTTCATCCATTTTTTGAGATGCCGCTTGGCGTTCCGCACATCGCCGATGGAGGCGGTGACGTCAAAATTATCGCACTCCGCCTGGGAGCGGTGGCTGAAATCCTGCTGCATCGCCTCAACCAGACGATCCGCGTACTCATTCAGCGCCTTCTCCAGACGATCGAGCCGTGCTTTCCGAACCTCATACGTCGGCGCTGGATCCGCGTTATGCGCCGCCCGCATGCCTTCGAGCACCTTGCTCGGGCGATCGACGTCCTCCAATGAAATGTAGCTCATTCAGTCCCTCCTTTGGGCGGCTCGCTCCGCTATCCGCCTTCCACTGTTCCGTCGTTTCAAAGCGTATGTCGGCGCGGCCAGGGCGTCGTCCGCGGCAAGCCTGCGCGCCAAACAGCTGACGCTGCGTTAACTCGGTTCTCCACAGGGTTAGGCGCCTGCGGCGAAATTGTCCAGTTGCCCCCTGCTACGCTAAGGCGACGGGGAGGCGCGCTTTCGCAAGGCGCGCCTCCGCCGCTTCACTCGGCGGCCATCGCCAGCGCGCCGCCATGGGTTTTGAAGCCGTGATAGCCCTGGGCGGCGATACTGTCGCAAATGGCGCGGTAGGTGTTTACGCCGCCAAAATAAGCGAGGAACTCCCGCGGCTTACCCGGCACGTTCGCGCCGACATACCAGCTGTTGGCGTATTTCGCGACCGTGCGGTCGGCAACCTCGGCCACATGGGCGACCCAGGCGGCTTCGGCATCAGCCTCCGGCTCGATCGCGTCGATCCCATTGGCGCGCATCCAGGCGATGCAGTCGCCCACCCAATCGACATGCTGCTCGATGGAAACCATCATGTTGCTCATCACCGATGGGCTGCTCGGCCCGGTGATGGTGAACATGTTCGGGAAGCCGCCCACGGCGACGCCAAGATAGCTGCGCGCGCCCGCCGCCCATTTGTCCTTCAACCGCTCGCCGCCGATCCCGCGGATCTCAATGCGATTAAGCGCGCCCGTCACCGCGTCAAAGCCGGTGGCGTAGACGATGGCGTCATAGCTCTCCTCGCCGGCGGTGGTGCGCACGCCCGTCGCCGTGATGGTCTCAATCGGCGTCTCCTTCAGGCTCACCAGGGAGACATGGGGCTGGTTGAACGCCTCATAATAGCCGCTGTCGATGCAGGGCCGCTTCGACATGATGGGGTAGGTCTTGGGGGTCAGCTTCTCCGCGACCTCTGGATCCTTCACCGCCGCGCGCAGCTTCTCGGTGACGAAGTCGCCCACGGTCTTGTTGGCGTCGAGATCGAGGATCACGTCTTGATAAGCGAGTCCCAGCGCGATCAGGCTGCCGCTTGCCCAGGCGTCCTCGTATTTCTTCCGACGATCCGCTTCACTGGTCTGCAGCGCGGCTTCCTTGGGCGGGGTCACATCGCCGTAACCGAAGCCGAAGGACGACCATTTCTGCTGCTGCCGAAACGTTGGATACTCCCGCTTGCGCTCAGCGATCTCGGCCTCGGTCAGCGGGCGGTTATGTGCGGGCGACGAGTAGGCCGGCGTCCGCTGATACACCGTCAGGGACGACGCTTGCGCCGCGATCTCCGGGATCGCCTGAACACCTGACGAGCCGGTGCCGATCACCGCCACCTTTTTGCCCGTGAAATCGACGCCCTCATGGGGCCAGCGGCCGGTGACGTAGCTCGGCCCCTGGAACTGATCGACGCCCTGGATGTCGATGTCTTTCACCACCGAGAGCACGCCGGTCGCCATGATCAGATACTGCGCGGTGATCGCTTCGCCGCTGTCGGTGAACACCGTCCAGCGGCTGCGCTCCTCGTCATAGACCGCCTTGGTGACGCGGGTGTTGAAGCTGATGTCCTTCCGGAACTCGAACTTATCGGCCACGTGGTTGGCGTATTTGAGGATCTCCGGCTGCGGCGCGTAGCGCTGGCTCCACTCCCACTCCTGGTCCAGCTCTTCCGAGAACGAATAGGAATAGGCCATGCTCTCCACGTCGCAGCGCGCGCCGGGGTAGCGGTTCCAATACCAAGTGCCGCCCACATCGCCGCCGGCCTCCAACACGCGGGTCTTCAGGCCCAACTCTCGCATCTTGTGGAGCGAATAGAGCCCCGCGAACCCCGCGCCGACCACAACCGTATCCACATCGCTGGCCGCGGAGGCGGTGGCGGCCAGATGCTCGTCGATCTGATCCGCGGTCCAATCGAGCGCCGCGGCCGCGCCCGGCAGCACATTATGCATCACCACGAAGTTGTGCATCTGCCCGGCGAAGCTCTTCGCCGTCACGGACACGCCCGCGGCCTTGAGCTTGTCGGCGTAGGCGAGCGCCTCGTCGGTGAGCACGTCATGCTCCGCCGTCAGCACCAGAGCCGGCGCGACGCCGCTCAGATCATTGGCGTTGAGCGGGGAGATCTCCGGCGCGCCGCGATCGACGCCCTCTGGCGCGTAATGGTCAAAGAACCACGCCATCAGCGGCGCGTTCAGCAGAAGTTGGTTTTCGGGCGCTTCGTAGCTCGCCGTGGACATGGACGCGTCGGTCACCGGATAGGCGAGCACCTGCAGGGCGATCTGCGGCGCGCCTTCCCGCGCGGCGCGCTGGGCGACCACGGCGGCCAAGCAACCGCCGGCGCTGTCGCCGGCCACCATCAGCGGCAGGCGCGCGCCCGCCAGGCTCTCCATGTTCTGGTCGACCCAATTAAGCGCGTCCCACGAGTCATTCGGAGCCGCTGGGAACGGGTGCTCGGGCGCTTTGCGGTAGCCCACCAGCACAACAACCGACCGGCAGCGCTCCGCGAGGCGGCGGCCATGGGAGGCGTATTGCTCGATATCGCCAAGGACGAAACCGCCGCCATGGTAGTAGACCATCACAGCCTGTGGCGCGCCCTTGGGGATCAGCGCCAGCATCGGGATGTCGGCGCCGTCGGCCGCTTTTGCGGTGAGCGAACGGGTCTCCGCCATCTCCGGCCCCTCGCCAAAGAACGGTGCGAGGCTGCCGAGCACGGTGCGCGCCTCGTCCACCTCCATCTCATGGAGCGGCTTTTCACTATTGACCGCCATCTGCGACAGGAAAGCGGTGGTGGCGATATCGAGCGTCATTGGTTCCTCCCAGTTCGTTGGTCCGACCGTTCTTGGGGTCGTTTCTTCGGGCCGTTTCTTCGGGCCGTTCTAGATCAGCGTTTTGTCGTCATCCATAGCCTAGGGTCGCGGCGGCGTCTCCCGCGATGGAGAGGGCCGCGTCGACCGCTTAATCCCATGCGCGCCCTCCTCCCGCCGAGCCGTTTCCCGGTGGTTGCGGCCGGCTCGGAAAAGTTTCCCGAAGGATCCGCGCAAATTGAAACTTTGCCCTAGATCTCCCCGGGTCAAACACTCAATCTATCAGTCTGCAGATATCCGAGCGCGCCCATCAGAGACAGCGCCGGAGACGCCTGAGCCTAAGAGCGGCGCCCAAGCCTGGGAGGACGGGGCCACACGGATCGCCGCCGCCCCCCCTCGGAGACAGCCGCCGAGACGCCAAGGCGCAACATGACATCGGAGGAACGCCATGGAGTTCGATTACATCATTGTGGGCGGAGGGTCCGCTGGAGCGACGTTGGCTGCGCGGCTGACCGAAGATCCCTCGGTATCGGTCTGCCTGCTGGAAGCCGGCGGCAAGGGCGATCATCTGCTGATCCGCATGCCCATGGGCTTGGCCGCCATGATGGGCGACAAGCTGAAACTCAATAATTGGTGCTTCGAGACGGAGCCGCAGCCGGGCCTGAACGGCCGCAAAGGCTATCAGCCGCGGGGCAAAGCGCTGGGCGGCTCCAGCGCGATTAACGCCATGGTCTACATCCGCGGGCACCGCAAAGATTACGACCAATGGGCGGAGCTCGGCTGCGAGGGCTGGAGCTATGACGAGGTCCTGCCCTACTTCAAGAAATCCGAGGGCAACAGCCGCGGAGCCGACGAATTCCACGGCGCGGACGGCCCGCTTCAGGTGACAGACCAGCTCTCGCCGCGCCCGATTACGAAGGCTTTCGTGGAAGCGGCGAAGAACGTTCAGCATCGGGAGAACGCCGACTTCAACGGCCCTGAGCAAAAAGGCGTCGGCCTTTATCAGTCGAGCATTCACCACACGGGGCCAAAGCGGGGCACGCGCTGCTCCGCCGCCGCTGCGTATCTGACGCCAAACCTGGAGCGTCCTAACCTCCATGTGGAGATCAACGCCCATGTGGAGAAGGTGATCATCGAAGAAGGCCGCGCCCGCGGCGTGGTGTTTCGCCAAGGCAAAGACCGGCGCCAGGCGCGATGCCGCGGCGAGGTGATCCTCTCCGCCGGCGCCTTCCAGTCCCCGCAGACGCTGATGCTGTCCGGCGTCGGCCCGGGCGCGCATCTGGCCGAGCATGGCGTCGAAGTGAAAGCTGATCGCGCCCAAGTGGGCCGCAATCTGCAAGACCATATCGACTTCGTGATCAGCTACACGACGAATACGAAGGACGTGGTGGGCATCGGCCTGCAGGGCTCAATGAAAGTGGCGTCTGAGGCGATGAAGTGGATGCGGAAAGGCGACGGCATGCTCGCCTCGCCCATCGCCGAGGGTGGGGCCTTCCTCGCGACCACGCCGGAGACGGAGGATTGGCCGGACATCCAGCTGCATTTCGCCGTCGGCATGGTCGAGGACCATGGCCGGGTGATCCGCGCCGGCTACGGCGTCTCCTGCCATGTCTGCGTGCTACGCCCGGAGAGCCGCGGCTGGGTTGAGCTGAACTCCCCCGACCCAATGGCTCCGCCGAAGATCGATCCGCAGTTCCTCACCGCTGACAGCGACTTGGAGACGCTGCGCCGCGGGGCGAAGATCATGCGGCAGATCATGGCGGCCCCGCCGATTGCGCAGGAAATCAAGCAAGAGATGAACATGGAGGGCGTCGAGACCGACGCGCAACTCGACGAGGTCCTTCGGAACCGAGCCGACACTGTTTATCACCCGGTGGCGACCTGCGCGATGGGCCCGGATGAGGACGCCGTGGTGGACACGCGCCTGCGGGTGCGCGGCGTGGCCGGCCTGCGCGTGGTCGACGCCTCCATCATGCCGCGTCTGATCAGCGGCAACACCAACGCGCCCAGCATCATGATCGCGGAAAAGGCGGCGGACATGATCAAGGAAGACGCCAAGCAAGGCGTCTCCGCCATCGCGGCCGAGTAACGCGAGGGGCGCGCCGCCCACCGCGCGGCGCGCCTCTTCTCTCCTTAGGAACCGCCCCCTTAGGAGCGACCTGAGGGCTTAGCCCGCACCAGCCGCCCATTCGGCCCCGACGTGTCCTCGATCAGCAGATAGAGAAAGCCGTCAGGCCCGGCGCGGACGTCCCGGAAACGCGCCTCCAACTCGCTAAACAATTCGCGCTGCTCGCCGAGGCGCCCATCGGGCGTCACGTCAATATGGCGGATATGGCCGTTCACCAGCGCCGAGAGGAACAAATCGCCCCTCCACTCGGGGAAGGCGTCTCCCGCATATTGCGCGAAGCCCGAGGGCGCGATGGACGGCGTAAAGTGCAGAAGCGGCTGCGCCGTCTCGTCCAACGCCTCGAAGGGCGAGATCCGCGCGCCCGAATAGTCGAGCCCGTAGGAGACCACCGGCCAACCATAATTGCCGCCCGCCTCGATCACATTGATCTCATCGCCGCCCGCCGGCCCGTGCTCATGCATGAGAATGCGCCCATCGGCGGCGCGGAGGATCCCCTGCGGATTGCGGTGGCCGTAGCTATAGATCTCAGGCAGCGCGCCATCCTGGCCCACAAAGGGATTGTCCGGCGGGATGGATCCGTCATCCCGGATGCGGATCAGCTTGCCGAAATGATTGTCGAGCTTCTGCGCCTCCTCCCGGAAATGGAAGGCCTCGCCATGGGGGATCAACAGCGTCCCATCCGACCCCCAGGCGATCCGGCCGCCATAATGGTTTCCGGAGAACCGCGCGGGCGACGCCGCGAAGATGCGCTCGGGCTGCGTCAATTGCGGCGGCGCCCCGGCGGCTCCTGGCGTGAGGCGGAAGCGGGTCACCATGAGCGTGCTGTCGGTCTCGCCGACCTGGCCGGCGTAGGAGAAGTAGACCAGGCGGTTCGTCTCGAATTGCGGGTGCAGGGACACTTCGAACAGCCCGGCTTGGAAGCCGTCCCGCGTGTAGACGGGCGCGTCTTCTAGATCGGCGAAATCCAGGATCTCGCTGACCGCGCCCTCGGGGCTCACATGCTTCACCGCGCCTGGGCGCTCGGTGATCAAGACGCCGCCGCCCACGGCAGTGGGGAGAAAGGCGACGCTCCAGGGCAAATCAAGCCCCTCCGCCACGGTCTCAAGCTCGTAATTGACAGGGCCCTTCTCCGCCGCGCCCACCGCCTCGACGGAACCTTGCCCGCGGGGCGAAACGCCGTCTCCGCAGCCCGCGACCGCCAGCGCCGCCGCGGCCACCGCGATGCTCCAAACCCTCATCCCAAGCATCATCCCTCTCCCTTTTGCGCCATCGCCGCACGGGGCGGGCCGCGTTTTCCTTGCCGCCGCGTCCACCGCGCGGCAAGCCTCAGCGCAACGGGGCGTCTCTATCTTTTGGAAGAATAGGCCGTGAAGCCCCGCAGAGCAGGGAGCATCGGAACCGTGGTTGCGATTTTGAAGGCGTTTTTTTGGATCTGGCCGGCGGCGGCGGTGGCGTATGTGATCGGCAGCGTGGCGTCGTCGCAATTCGTCATCAGCGCGCATCAGGCGTCGACATCGGTGGAGATCACGGGAGCGGAACGGCTGGCCATGACCCTGTTCGACGTCTCGAATATGTGGCTCTACCTGGTGATCATCGGCCTCGGTTTTTGCGTCGCCTTTCCGGTCGCGTTTGGGATCAAGCGGCTTCTGCCCGGTCTCTCAGGGCTCGCCTATCCGCTGGCCGGAGCCGCGGCGATCGGGGCGGCGTTGGCGCTGATGTATCAAGGCTTTGCAACGGTCCCGATCAGCGGCGCGCGCTCTGAGCTCGGCTTCGCCGCGCAGGTGCTGGCCGGAGCGGTCGGCGGCTACGCCTATGCGCTGTTCGCCGCGGAACGGACGCGCGCGCGGGGCTGAGCGGCGCGGACCTGAACTGCGGGGCCGCGCCGGCTTGGGCGCGGCCTTTCCCTCTGCCAACGCCTGGTCAGGAGGCGGTCAGGCCGCCATCGATCACCAGTTCAGCGCCATTGATAAAGCTCGACGCGTCCGAGGCGAGGAACAGCACCGCGTTGGCGATGTCGGCCGGATGGCCAAAACGCCCGACCGGCGTCGAACCCATGAAGGATTCCCGCGCCGTGGCCACATCCGGGGCCAGCTGCATGGCCACAAACCGGTCGAACAGATTGTCGCCCATCTGCGTCTCGATCACGCCCGGATGCACCGAGTTGACGCGGATGCCGTAGCCCAGCGCGCCGAACTCCACCGCCGCGTGCTTTGAGTAAGAGCGCACCGCCCCCTTGCTCGCGCCATAGGCCGTCACGCCCGCCGCGCCGATCAGTCCCGCGATGGAGGACAGATTGATCACCGAGCCGCCCTTGCCCGCGGGGCCGCCGGGCTGCATCGCCTTGGCGGCGGCTTTGGTGCCGAGAAACACCGATTCGACATTCACCTGATTGACCCGACGCAGCTCCTCTAACTCAGCCGCCACCGTGAGCTCGCCGACGAAGATCCCGGCGTTGTTGACCAAAATCTCCCAGCCGCCAAAGGCCGAAAGCGTGGCGCCCACCACCTCTTCCCACTCCTCCGGTTTGACCACATCCTGAGCCATGGCGCGCATGGCGAGCCCCTGCTCCGCCGCCTTGGCCGCCAGCGCCTCCGCCGCGGCCCCGTCGATATCAGTGGCCATCACCTGGGCGCCCGCCTGGGCCAGCGCCTCCGCGCAGGCGGCGCCAATGCCGGCCCCCGCGCCCGTGACCAACGCGGTCTTCCCCTTCAAACTGAATGCTTCGAGCCCCTGCGGCGTCGATGCTTGCATATCGCGACCTCCCTTTGCGCGCCGCGGCTTCGCCCTGCCGGTCTCCTGCGCGACGCAAGTTTTGTCCGCTCACGCTGGAGGCAGGGCCGTGGAAAGACAAGACGGCGATTGATGCGCGCGCTTTGAAAGAACCGCCCGCGCCCGCAATCGACTGGACAGCCGCCGCCGCGGGCGCGAAGGGTCCCGTCCAGGGACAGCGCAATAGAGGGACACTCCACCGATGACGCGGCTCTTCCGGGCGTTTTTCGCCGGCCTCCTGACCCTCCTTCCCATCGTGCTGACGATCTATGGAGCGGTGTTGCTGGTTGATTTCATCGCGCAATACATCAACCCCAACAGCGCCTTCGGCCGCTTCATGATCAGCGTCGGGCTGAGCGTGGACGCGGACAGCCCGATCCCTTGGGCCGTGGGCGTCGGCGTGTTGTTGGCGGCGATCACGGGCTTCGGCTTGCTGGTGGAAAGCCGCATCGGCCCGTGGCTGATCGGCGTGTTCGAAAGCCCGATCCGCAGCATCCCGGTGCTCGGATCGATTTTCGACGTCGTCAAGCGGCTCACATCGGTGATGGACAGCTCCAGCGGAGACGAGCTGCACAATATGAGCCCCGTCTGGTGCTTCTTTGGCGGCGATAAAGACGGCGCCGCGGTGTTCGGCTTGCTGCCCACGAAGGACGCGGTGAAGCTGACCCTTGGCGACCGTCCCTCGAGCGAGACGCAGGATTATCTCGGCATCCTTTTGCCCACCGCCCCGGTCCCCTTCGGCGGCGCGCTCATTTACGTGCCGGCCGATTGGGTCGAGCCGGCGGAAGGCGGCGTCGACCATTTGATGAGCGTCTATGTCTCCATGGGCGTCCAGCCGCCCAATGGCGTCAAACTCGTGGAGCAGACCGCAACAAGCTGACGGCTTAGCCTGGGCTTTCGCCGCTCTCCCCCGTCAGCGCGCCGAGCCGCCCCGGCCGCGGGCCGCCGCCTGGCGAGACCTGCAATTGGTTCAGCACGAAGCTCCCAATACAGGCGTTGTGGCGCGCCAGCGCGTCCTCGGTCGTCGGAGCGACATTGCCTTCATCGGTGATGCTGACCCCGTCGGTGAAGCCTTTCAACTTCACCGCTTGCCGCTGCCGCTCCACCACGCCCGCCGTCTGCGCCGGGCCGCCTTGGCTCTGCGCCGAGGCCATGCGATCAGGGGCGCACGCGTCGATCGCCGGATCGCCGAGCTGCTGATCGATCCGGCTCAGCGTGTCCCGCGACAGGATCCAGCCGAGCTGGAAATCATACTCGAAATCGTTCAGCGAGACGCTCCACACGCGGCTCTGCGCCACCTCGCTGGGCAGGCAGACCTGGTTCAACCCACCCTCATCGCTGGCCGCGGCGCCCGGGGGCGCTCCGCCGCCGAGGAAAATGTAGCGGCAGGGCGAGCGGAACGCGTCACGCACCCGCTCTTGCGCTTGGGCGGAGCGAGACACCCGCGTGTTCAGCAGCGCCTTGAGCGGCGTCAGCACCTCGCCGAACGCATAGGCCGCGGGGCGGAAGCGGTCTTCGGTGAGGTCGAATACCAGAACGCGAAGGTCGATATTGCGGCGGAAATTGCGCAACGCCTCGCGCCGCTCGTCGGTTTGCGCCCGCAGCGCCTCCGCGTTGACCCGACGCGCCGGCCGCGCCCGCCGCGCCGAGCCCCGCGCCGCCAAGATCACGTCAGAGGCCGTCTCAAGCCCCAAATTCTCGTAATACCCCCCATCCACGAGCCGGAGTTTCGGGAAGCCCTCCTCAGCGCCCGGTTGTGGCTTTAGTCGCAGGGAGGCGGCCGGCGTGATGAAGGGGAACCGCGCGGAGACCATGGCCGCGGTGGAGAGGCGGATATCGGGCAACGCGCCATCCTCCCTCGGCGCGGCGGCGGCCGCGTAAGTGCGCAGTGTCGAGTTCACTTTTTCGATGGGCGACAGCACGATGCGCCGGCCGGTCTCAGCCTCGGTGGCGTTCATCAGCAAAGCCGGGGCCGCGCCGGTCTCATCCCAATAGGCGAGCAGCCCGTCCTCCAGCCGGTTGGGCGGCGCCCAGCCTGGCGCGATCTCCTCATGGGCCTGAGCCCAGGACAGCTCAAACGCCGCCTCCAGCGCGCGCGCGCGGTCGAAAGCGGGGATCGGCGTCGGCGAAAAACGCGCGGTGAAGTCGCCGAACAGCAAGCCGGAGATCACCGGCGAGAGAAAATCCTGCTTCAGCATGTTGTGCGTCAGCTTCTCGAAGCTCACCGGATCGCCATTGGGGTCGAGCGCGGGGTCGCCGCATGGGGCGGAGACCGGATCGGCCACCTCTTGATTCCGGGCGTGCTCCGCCGCCAGCGCGGTGAAGGTCGCCGCGCCCACCGCGCCGCCGGAGACGCCGGAGATCGCGAACACATGCTGCGCGAAGGTTGGGCAGGCGTCCTGCAGTTTCGCGAGGTAGAGCGCCGATTGGTAGGCCGCGTAGAGCCCGCCGCCTTGCGCGGCGATCACATAGACCGGATAGGGCTTGCCGGCGTCGATATAGGCCTGGCGGTTCGCTCGGTTTTCCAACCAGTCGTCGAACGCGTTCTTGGCCGTGTAAGGCGCGCGGACAAGGGCGACCATTGCGTCCGCCGGGGCCTGCGGCGCCGTTTGCACGGCCGCGCCGTCCTGCACCTGCGCGTCGGGCGCCGCCTGCGCCACTTCGATCTCTCGGATAAAGTGATTGTCGTTCAAATCGAGGAACGACCACAGCAGCAACATGCCCAGTAGGATCGAGAGCGCCGGTATCGCGAAGCGGTCATAGAGATAGCTGAGCTGCGCCCACCCAAACACCAGCGCCACCATGAAGAACGCGATCAGCGACAGCGACCCGATGATCTGCGTGGCCGCAATGGGCTGGGTCAGCAGATAAGCGACCCCCGCCACCAGGATGAGGGCGAAGACAACGCGCACATAGGTCTGCAGCGCCCGCAGACCGCTCTTTTGGTACGCCCCCCGGTCGCCGCCGGTGCGCCGCCAGCTCGACCAGAGGCGAATCACGCCGATCAGCGCAGCGATGGCGGCCGCCCCGTAGAGCTCCGGGGTCTGCTCGCCCCCATCCCGCAAATACTCGGCGCGCGCCATCCCCACCGCGGCCGCAAAAGCGGGCGCCGCGCCGATGATCCGCGGGGCCCAACGGGCCGCCCGCCCCCGCGCGCTGTTCTCTTGCAGCGCCGCGTTCACATCGGGATCGATGATCGTGAGCACCCGGGCGACATACCACAGCACATAGCTTGTGAAATAAAGCATCGCCATGAAGATGGCGAAGCGCAAATTATCGTAAACAAAGCCGAACTCGAGCGTAAAGTCCTCCGCGTATAAGCGGTAAATCTCGTAGATCTGCCCCGGTATCGCGAACACGATTACACCGAGTATGGACACGACAATTGGCGCGCGAAGCGCATTGAACACTTGACCCATGCCCCGGGCGCCCTCGCGGGTCATCAGGGTGCGTTGGGTGAGCCCTGCGAAAAGGCTGCGTCGTTTGGAGCCGCCCGCGCTCTGCGCCCCATCGCTGTCGGACATCCTATCCCCTCCACTGCGTCTCGCGCCCCGCCTGCCGGCGCCGCGCCGCTTCCCCTCTCAGGTATAGTTTACGCTGACTGTCGCCGCGCCGCGAGCCCGACGGCCCATGGCGCGGCGCAACCCGTTGTCGCGCAGCCGGTTTGCGGACGCGCGGTCACAACAGGGGCCGTTGAGCGCGCGCTCGCGCCTCCCTGTGGCGAAGCGCTATGCGGAGCGCTCATGTCTATATTTAGTTGTGCCAGGGCTCCCCACGTCTATAAGCAGGGTGTCGCTGCGGTGTGGATCGTTCGCACGCAGAGCGATGCGTTGACCTGGAGCGATCGCATGCGCCCCCCTCCCGCGCCAAAGCCCGCCCAAGCCGCCCGCGGCGCGTCGCCCAGCGGCGATCGCTTGGAGCTGATCGAGACTTTCATCCGGATCGCCGAGACCGGCGGCATCAGCGCCGCGGCGCGCAGCTTGGGAACCGCGCAACCGACCGTGACGCGCCGTCTCCAGCAATTGGAAAGCCTGCTCGGCGGCAAGCTCGTGGAGCGCGGCAACCAGGGCTTGGCGCTGACCACGCTCGGCGCGCGCATGCTGCCCGAAGCGCGGGAGATGGCGGCGCGCTGGAGCGGATTGGCGGAGATCGCGCTGGCGCAGGGATCGGAGGCGGGCGCGGCGCTGGCGGGTCGGGTGCGGATCGCCAGCACGCGCGCGATCGGCTCGGCGTTTCTGCCGGCGATCATCGCGGATTTTCTGGCGGCGCATCCTGACATGCGCATCGACCTTCGCTTGGAGGATGGCGGCGCGGATCTGGGCGCGGACTTGGCGGCGGACGGGGCGGATTTCGCCCTGCGCCTCGGCAAGGCCTGCGCGCCTGGGGAGACGCGCCGCGAGATCGCCCGGGTGCGCCGCGCCCTCTGCGCCTCTCCGGAGACGGCCGAGCGGGTCGGCTTCGCAAGAGGCGTCGACATCTCCCGATGCGAACCGCTGTCCTTGGAAGGCGAACCTTTGATCGTCCTCGGGGCCAAGGGCGGATCCATGGCCGCGTCCTTGGGCGGTTCGATGGGGACCGGCGGCATGGAAGCCCTGCGCTTTTTCGGGCGCGACGGGGAAAGCATGGAGGCGCGCTTTGAGGCTCTGGCCTGCGTCGACGATGTGGAGGCGGCGCTCGATCTCGCCTTGTCGGGCGTTGGGCTCGCCCTGCTCCCGACCTGGAGGATCGCGCCTCTGCTGCAGGAAGGCGCGCTGATCCCGGTCTCCGCGGCATGGACGGAAGGCGAGACACCGGTGTCGGTGGTCTGGCCTTCGGGGCGGTTTCGCTCCGCCGCCGCCACCGCTTTGCTCGACCAAGTGACGGCGGAGCTGTCGGCGATCTTAGGGGAGAGCTGAGCGGTGAGCCGGCGGTCTTCCTCCTCCCCTCCCCCTTCTTATTCCCCTTCCCGTCGCGCCTCCCGTCGCGCGTCTCCGCCCCATGCGCGGGATTACGGCGGCGACGGCCGGATCAGCGCCGCGGCGCCGCTCGTGGTGGCGGTGCTGGCGGCGGCCTTGGCCATTGCAGCGCTCTCTTTGACGCCGAAGGCGCCGGCCGCTGGACCGGAGGCGGCGACAGCCTCCACAACCGCGCCCGCGGCCAACGCGCTCGCCACCGGGCCGAAGTTGCGTTTGGAGAAACCGCTGCTTCCGGAGATGCGGCCCGATGAATACCGCGCGCTCCGACTTGTCATTGTGAATGACGGGGCCCAGGCCGACACGTTGCTCGGGGCCCGCGCGCCGCTTTTCAAAGAAGTGGCCCTATTCGATCGGCGGGGCGGACCCAGCGGCGGCTTGCGCATTCCCGCCGGCTCTGAACGGGCGCTCGGCCCCGAAGGCGACGGCGTGCTGGTGATCGGCGCGCCCAAGGCGCTCTGGACCGAAACCGCGCCGGCTCAGGTGATCCTGGAGTTTGAAAAGAGCGGGCCGGTCGCGCTCGATCTCCGGGCCGGGCCGCGCCC
>JBCCTM010000024.1:0-17486 GCA_039198535.1 Pseudomonadota bacterium | reverse complement strand
GCCGCCGCCGCGGCGTTGGCGCGACGGGCGCCGCGACGGATCGAAACGCCGATTTCCGGGAGGGAACCAAGACCGCTCAGAAGCCCGCTGGCGGTGGCGGCGCTGCGGAGGTCCTCCCGAGAGACGAAGGACGCCCCAGCGCCGTTTCTCGCCTCGAGCATCGCCAATGGAGAGATCGTCACCTTTCCCGAAACCGCGAGGAGCTTGAAACCGAGGTCGCGCAGCTCACGCACTCCAAGGATTGCGCCTGACGCGTCGGCGGCGGCGTAGAGCACGCCGTCATTGGCTTGCTGAATAACCGAGGAAGAAAGCAATCGCCGGGTTTCTTCTTGGAAGACGCCGTCGGCGAACTCGATCACAGCGACATCCGCTTCGGATTGAGCGGCGTAGGCGGTCATATCCTTAAATATCGCTTCCAGTTTGTGGAGCGGCTGGAGGTAAGTCGACGGCAGACCGAAATCCGTGAAATCGGCGACGATCGACGCGCCGGCGTCGCTGAACGCATTGTAGTCGCCGAAAGCGCCCGTGCCCGTCGCTTTCATCCCGGCCACGCGATAGCCGGCGCGAGCCAATCCATGAACAAAGCTCGCCGCGGTGGTGGTCTTGCCGGCGTTCATGGAGGAGCCGACCACGATGAAGGTTGGAATTCGCCTGGCGCTCTCCTTCGGTCGCACGGCGAACTGCGCCACGTTCAACGCCCCGTTCGCCGCATCCAGAAGTCGGCCCAGAGGCTTCAGGCGGGTCGGCTTCGACATTTGGCCATTGGCGCGACGCATATGACCGACAATGCCGCCGGCCGCGAGCATATCCGCGCCGTCCGGACGGATCTCCGCCACGCCTTCAAATTGATCCGGCGCGTAACGCGCGCCGCAGGCGAGAACGACCAAATCGCCGGGGTAGTGCTCGGAATAGCGGCCTTCCGCCAGTTGAGTTCGCGCGTGCTGGCCAACCTTTTCGATCTCGCAGAGGATCAGATCGCCGACCATCGCCTTTTGGACGGCCCCATCCAGCCGTCGCGCTTGCTGGCGGTCGACGCGACGCGTGCTGAAACTCCATTTCGCGCGCCCGAGGAGCGCCCTCAAATCAGCGTCCGAAACGGACCCCGCATTCGTCGCGTTCGAAACAAGTGTCGCGTTTTTCATCGATAGATCCTTACTGGAGGCCTTTGCCTGGAGGTCCTGGCCTGCAGGTCCTCGCCTGGAGGTCCTCGCCTGGAGGTCCTTGGGCCGCTGTCTTCGTCCGCGCCTGTGCGACGCTGGACATCCTGAGAACGATCGACTGCGTTGCTCTATTCCCGGGGACCGAAAAAATTGTTTTCGGCTCGACCGGAATCCCGGCGGCCAATAAAAAATCTGAAATTATAGGAGTTTGGTCCGCTCGGGACGGAGCGAAACCTTAGGGTTGGCGCCAACCGGAGTCGATTAGCGCCTTTTCTTGGGTGGAGAGGAAGGGACCGTCCTTCACACGCGACCGTACAAAGGTGTCGACCGCTTCATGCATGGCGCCGCTGGCCGGCGCGAAGAGCGTCTCGTCGACGCTCGACGCCGCGTGCTCCTCCATCGAGAACTCGACGCTCCACTGGCCGGCCACGGCGTCGCGACACGCCACGGCGACGGTGAGGTCGACTGTCTCTCCGCGGCTCGCGAGGTCGAACTCGCGGCAGAAACGACCGTCCTGGTCGACAAAGGTGGCGATCCCCGTGAAGTCTCCTTGCGGCAGCGGCGTTGGAGCTCCGGAGCCCACGGTCTCCAAAGCGTCATGCAAGGAAGAATTCGGCGCGATGGGGCCGAGCGCGACGTCGCGCGCGATCTCCGACCCGCCGGTCAATCGTCCAAGCCCCAGCCCCGCCACCAAGAGCGCCGCCATGGCCACGCCCCAGACAGGGAGCGCCGCCAGTCCCGGCGTCGGTCGTTCCATCCAGGCGCGCACGTCGCTCCACAGTTTCGAGATCGTCGCGAACGCATCCGGTCTCGTCGTCGGCGTCGGCGCGTCCTGGATCGCTTTTAGAAGGGCCGGCGGCGGCTCGCCTTGCGCCGCTTCGTCGATTGCGTAGCGCACAAGGTCGGCGCTGCGCTGAAGCCGCGCCAAGCGCATCTGCGCTTCGGGTTCCTCGGCCAAACGCTGCGCAACCTTTTCCGCCTCATCGGCGGGTAGTTCGCCATCAACGTAGGCCATCAGGATTTCGTCGTTCAGTTCCATGACCGTCTCGCCTTGTACTGGTTAGGCCCCCAGCAGCCCCACTCCCCCGAACCGATCCGCCAGCCGTCTGCGCGCCCGCGACAACCGGCTCATGACCGTGCCGATCGGCACTTGCAGGCAATCCGCCGCCTCCTGGTATGAAAGCCCCTCGACCGTCACCAGGAGCAGCGCGACGCGCTGGTCCTCGGGTATTTTCAAGACCTCCTCCATGACTTCGCCCAGCAGTCGTTTGAGCTCGGGCGCGCCGGATTGAGCGTCATCCGCGATACTGTGCAACACAGACTCTTCGGATGTCGTCGGACGCCGAGCGTCGAAGCGCTTTTGATCGATCCAGGTCGTCTGCACGATCCTGAACAACCAGCTTCTCAGACTGGTGCCGGGCCGCCATTGATGCCATCGCTCGAGCGCTTTGAGACAAGCGGCCTGAACCAAGTCATCCGCCCGGTCAGGCGCGCCGGTCAGGCCGAGCGCAAAGCGCCTCAGCTTGGGCAGCATCTCCACCAGCTCCGCTTTTGCGTCCATACCAGCTCACCGCAGTTTCAACGCTACAACAACGGCTAAGAGCCGAGACTATTCCGCCGACGGAAAAAAGTTTTCGCTGCGGCGCTCGTCGCTGGAATTTTTCCGGGTTCAGAAACGTTTATATCGGCAGATCAACATTCAGCCGGCCTTGAGCGGGCGCAGCGCATCAATGGGAGCGATGAATGCGGTTGCCTCACCGACACGGCAAGCCCGCGCCTCTCACCCCAAAACGGGTGGCGACGCGGATCTTCGCGGCTTTTGGCCTTTTCGTTCTCATCTCGGTGATCGAGCAGAGCGCATTCGCGCCCTATCTGGGCTGGAGCAGCGCGCCGGGCGCCGCGATCGCAGATGACGGCGATGGCGATGGCGATGGCGGGGATAGTGACGGCGACGGCGACGGCGATGGAGATGGCGGTGATGGCGGCGGAGACGGCGCCGGCTCGGGCGGCCAAGGCTACCCGTTCCCTCGCGGCAATCCACGCAATCACGACTACGGCTCCTTCCGCGAATTTTTTCGCGCGATCACCGACCAACGGCCTTTCCGACGCTCTCGTCCCAGGCGGAGGGTCTCCCCGCCGGCCCCTGAACCGCCGGCTCCGGAACCTGTCGTCGGGGTGGCGACGGCGGCGTATGAAAGCCGATATGTCGATCGAGAGGTTATCGCGCTGAACCCGTCAGCGGCGCTCCTGGCGCGGGCGGCGACGCTTGGCTTGACGGAGGCGGAGCGGATTGAAGCCAACGCGCTCGGCGTGGCGGTGGTGCGTTTCAGGACGCCGCGCGGTCTGGATGCGATTACGGCGCGGGAGGCTCTCGAGGCGGACGGAGACGACACGGTCGAACTGAACGCACTGTATGAAGCGCAGCAATCCCGCGACTGCAGTGGGCGGATCTGCTCAGCCCATGCGGCGATCGGCTGGCCGAGGCGCAGCGGCGAATGCGGGTTGGGCGCACGGTTCGGACTCATCGACACCGCGGTCGACCGCACGCATCCAAGCTTGAAAGACGCCGATATTCAAACACGCCGGTTTGAGTTCGAGGCGCAGCCGGTCTCCGATCCAAGCCATGGCACCGCCATAGCTGGGCTATTGGTCGGAGATCCCCAAGGCGACCATCCAGGCCTCCTGCCCGCGGGGCGTCTGCTGGCCGCGGACCCGTTCTTCAAAATGGCGGACGGTGTTTCACGAACCGAGACTACCCGCCTCATCGCCGCATTGGATTGGTTGGTGGCGGACGGCGCGACGATTATCGGAATGCCGCTGGCGGGGCCACGCAATGACGCGTTGGACGCCGCGATCGATCAGGCGACCGAGTTGGGAGTGGTCGTCGTCGCGGCGGCGGGCAATAATGGGCCATCCGCGCCGCCTGCGTTTCCGGCCGCGTATCCAGCCGTGGTGGCGACGACTGCGGTCGATGAAAACAATCGGGTCTATCGTCGCTCGAACCGAGGCGGTTACATCGATTACGCCGCCCCCGGCGTCGCGCTCTGGACCGCAGACCCAAGCGGCGGCCGCCTGCGCAGCGGCACCTCTTTCGCGGTCCCATTTGTGATGGCGGCTCACGCTCTGCGTGAGAACTCGTGGTGGTTCACCGTTTCCCGGACGATGTCTGGCGAAAGGTCTCGGCTTCAGACCAAAGACCTTGGGAAAGAGGGGCGAGATAGCATTTACGGCTGGGGTCTGGTGCAGACCGATGGCGCCTGTTGATGCGGCGTCATCCAGATCATCGGCGTCGACGCGGTCCATGCCCTCTTCGCCCGGAAGCGCGCAGCGACGCGCGCCATTGGCGACCTGGGTGTCGTGTCTGATTAAACGCGGCATCCGCAGTTTTTGACCTGTAGCGACGCCGGCGCGTCCGCTTTGCGGACATCGCCTTCTCGGCGGAGAAGTCTGTTGGCGACCCGGCGCCGACCTCACGCGCTGTCGGCCCGCGTCGTGATGGGCCGAATGATTGGCCGATGGCGCGGTTTCAAGCTTGACGGCGTGGCGTCGGCAAAGATGCGGAGACCTGGAACGGTCCGCTCATCTGCTTTTGGCCGCTGTCTCCGGATGAGGCTCCGCCCAGGCGCGGCGTCTCCGATGCGTTTGATGCCGCGGCTTCAGCGGACGTCTATCAGCGTCTCCCAACGCTCCGGGCGAAGCGGGCCTTAACGACCCCCTAGTTGGTCTCACATCACGGTCGCCGCACCGGTCACGCCCTGAGAGCCACCTCCAAGAGATCCGTGGTCGCTCCAGCGTTACTCCGTCGGAGAGCACGTTTCCGAGACCAGCGTCGCAGCGGCTGAGGCTCTCAAAGGCGGTTGGAACGTGTGACAGTGGGCCCGCTTGGCGATCCCGCGAGGACTCGAACCTCGAACCTGCTGATTAGAAGTCAGCTGCTCTATCCAGTTGAGCTACGGGACCAGCCACGGTCATGTATCGCGCCGGGGCGCGGGGGCCAAGGGGTGCGGCTGTAGAGGGCGGCGCGCGTCGCGTCTGAGGCGGGGCCGCTTACTGCGCCACGGGGATCATCACCTCGTTGCGGCGCATGAAGCCCGGGGTGAAGGGGTCGTTGTAATACGCGAAGGTCGGCGGGCCGGCGGGCTCGAGGCCTTGCTCGGCGATCCAAGCGCGCAGCTTCTCGGTTTTGTCTTGGAACAGCGCGTCCCGCCAGGCGCCGCTGAAGCGGATCGCCGCCATGCGCTGGGGCGGGGTTTCGGTGAGCCGCACCTCGGCGCTCGCGGGCGCGGGGAGGTCATCCAGCGCATACCGGTTCGGCATGATGAAGCGGACCGCCCAACCGTCGCTGGCGCTTTCCAACGCGCCGCCCGACGCCCCGCCTGCTGGCGCGGCGGGCAATTGCGTGACCGGCGCGGTCATGGCGATCTTCTCGCCGTCGCGTTCGTTGGCGAAGATGTAGCCGGCCAGGGGGGAGAAGCCTGAGCGGATCGCCGCATCCCGCGGCCCCTCGCGGCGCACTTCCGCCACCCTCAGGCTTGGATAATCGCGCAGCTCGAACGCGCCGTCCCTGGCCAGGCTCCGATAGCGCGCCTGCTCGATGAAATATGCTGATGCGATCCAACCGCCGGCCAGCAGCATCGCCAGCACCGTCACGCCGCCCAGGATCCACATGAGAATTCTACCCATCGCCGCTATCCATCGCCGCTACCTGTCCAGCGCCGCCTCCAGCGCGTCAGCACCGATCTCCGCCCTGTCGGGCGCGCCGCTGGCGTCGGCGTTCGCGCCGGGCTGGGGCGCCGTGTCTGAGACCTGCGACCAGAAGCGTCGCAGTTCGGGGTAGACCCGCCGCTGAAACCCGCGTCCCAAGAACAAGCCGAAATGGCCCAGTTCCGGCGCAAGGAAAGCCCGCCGCGCCGCGACCCCGGGCGCCATCGCCAAGGCGGCGCGGGTTTGTCCGGGCGCCGTCACCGTGTCGCGGCCGCCTTCGATGGTGAGGATCGGCGTCTGCGCGAGCCAACGCAGGTTGATCGGCACGCCCCGCCATGCGCTCAACGCCGCGCCCCGGTAGATCACACGCATATTGTCCAGCACGAATTCCGCCGGCAGGTCCATGAACGCGGTGGCCAGATGGATGAAGGTGGAGCGGCCGGCCTCGCCGGACGCGCGGCGCATCTCGCCCGCGGCCTCCAGCATCAGGCGAGACAGCTCGTCATGGTCGGGATCCCGCGCCGCGAGTAGGGCGGCGAGCGTCGAGACTTGGGCCTCGGCCGGCAGCACGCGGCGCCGGTCGCCATAGACGGTGCGCCGCCACACCATCGCCGCCTCCGCCATGCCAAGGGCCGCGAAGCCGAAGCCGCCGGAGAGACGCGCGGAGAGCGGCGTGTGCGCGGCGCTGACGTCCATCGGGGCGGCGATCAAGGTGAGCGAGCAGGGGGCGCGGTCCGCCCCGCGGCCGGCTTGGAGCGCCGCCGCACGCAGGGTGGCGGGGCCAGACTGACAGAGGGCCACCATATGGGGCTTCGGCTCCACGCGCCGCAGCGCTTGTGCGATCACTTCCACCTGATCGTCCACGGTGAAGCCGCCATTTGACGCCGCCACATGGCGCGCGTTGATCCATTCGAGCACATGGACCGGGCCAACCTCACGGAAGGCGCTGGCCATGTCGCGGACGATGTGTCCGAAGGCCCCGCTCATCGGCGCGATCACCAAAATGGGGATGGCCCGGTCCGTCTCCGACGCGGGCGTCCAACTCCTCAGCTGCGCAAAGGGGTGGAGCCGAGAGACGTCGGGCGCAGGCGCAAGGCGGGGCGGGACGCGCGACCGCTCCCCGACCCGCTCCTGCCCCCGGTCAATCAAATCGAACGCCATCCGCTCTGGCCGTCTCGGCCCTTCCAGCCACGCCCGCCAAAGGGAAGCGGCGAGGGTCGGGTCGGTGAGAGCGGGGGCGCCCATGGGGTCTGCTCCGTGGATCGATCGATGCGGCGCGAGCGCTCGCCCCGCAAGGGTCGCCTGTCATCACGACCTCGCCTCCCAAACGATATCGCTATGCGATGCGAAATCAATTGCTGAACGCGACGTATGCGACGTGGAGCGCCGCACCATCCCAAGGAGGACGGGTTATCGCCGGCGAGCGCGGCGCACCGGCCTTTAGCAAGATGACCCGCCGCGGCTTCCGCCTTTGCGATGGGCGATCACGCGCGCGAGCGCCGGCGCGACGATGGACGCGGCGACCTCGGGCCGTGGATGCGCGCCATCGGGGATCGCCCGGCGCAGTCCGCCGGCGCCGAGCGCCCGCCATGAGGGGCGCAGATCCAAGAAAGCCGCGCCGACCTCCGCTGCGAGGGGCGCGTAGGCGTCGTAGTAGTGATCGAGCCATGGCCGGATCCAGCCGCGGATCCCGTGGATAGGGTTCATGGCCATGAGGATCAAGGCGGGCCCTTCGGCGCCGCCAGACCCTCCCGCGGGGCGGAGTTCTTCTAGAATGCGCCGCGCGTTCGCCGCGCTCTCGTCGATGCTGAAGCCTTTCAGGATCGACGCGTCATTGGCGCTAAACTCAACCGCCACCACATCGGGCCGCGCGGCGCGCACGGCCGCCACTTGGGTCAGCCCCCAGCGCGAGGTCATGCCCGATCCGGCGAAGTTCAACGCCTCCACCGGACGCCCGAGGCACTCGGAGAGCGCGGCCTCCAAGGCGCGGTCCCACCCGCCGCGGCGAGTGAGGCTGGTGCCGAGTAACGCCACGCGGAGCGGCGCCTCGGCGGCCTCCGCCCTTTTCATCATATCGCCCGCCGCAGACGCCGCCGGCGCGGGGCTCGCCAGCGCCGGGCCGCTCATGAGGAGCGTCGCCGAGAGCGCAGTCGCGAATGCGCCGCTGCGCCGGCGCGGCGGCTTACACTCGTCATGACGCATCGTCGCCTCCGGACTCTTCTTTCGACCCGTGCGCAGGGCGCTCCCTCAGCGCCACGATCTTCCGTCCGGTGGCCGCGAACAGCGTCAGCATCTGGCGCAGCATCTCGCGCGTATTGGGCTGATTATCATGCAGCAGGATCACGCCGCGATCCTTCGCCGCCAGCGCCGCCTTGAGCCGGACGAGCGTCGCCTCCGGTGCGTCGCCGCGCCAATCCTGCGGGCTGATGTCGGGGCCGATCAGAACCGTGGCCAGGGACCGCGCGGCCGCCTCAGCCGCTTCGTTCATGCGGAAGGCCGGCGCGCGCATCAACGCGGGCGCGTGGGCCGCCGCCGTGGCGCTTTGGATCGCCTGCGCGCCGCGGCGGATCTCCTCGGCCGCCGCCGCCTGATCGAGCGTGGTGAGATTGACGTGACTGTAGGTGTGGTTGCCGAGGGAGTGGCCGTCACGCAGCACGCGCTTGGCGGTCAGCGGGCGTTCCTCGGCGCGCTTGCCGATCATGAAAAAGGTCGCCGGCGCGCAGTGCCGATCCAGAGTGTCGAGGATCTCCTCGGTGATCCAAGTGGGCCCGTCATCGAAGGTGAGGACATATTCGCCAGACTGTAGGCCCAACATGTCGGCGCGCAGGGCGCCGCTGTCCCGCGCGATGGCGGGCATTATGATCTCCCGGCCGCCCACATGCAGATGCGGTGGGCAATCGGGTGGGGCGGCCGACGCGGACGCCGCGGGCGGAACGGTCGGCTGAGCGTTCTCTCGCTGCGCGGGAGGCGACTCGCGCCAGATCAATGAAGCGGTGAGATCAGCGTCGATGGCGCGCACGCCGATCGCGAAGCCGATCCCAAGAGCCACGCCCAACGCTAACGCCGCAGCCACGGCGCCGACGCCACGCGCCACCATACGCGTCAGCCCGCGCCCCGCGTGCTCCGGCGTCTCCCGGATCGACCTTGGATCCGGAGCCTCGCTCATGCGGCGGCGTCCTCGACATCCGTCTTCGCCTTCCCCTTCGCCTCCGTCTCCGCTTTGGCCGCGGACGCTTTGTCGTCTCCGCGCTTGCGATGCTGCGGCGAGATCTCCTCCTCTGCGCCCTCTTCGGCCGCCGCGCGCCAGCCATAGGGCGTCGAGGGCGCGTCGCGCCGGATCACCTTCGCCGGATTTCCCGCCACGATGCAGTTATCCGGCACATCGCGCGTCACCACGCTGCCCGCGCCGACGATCACGCCGTCGCCGATGGTGACGCCGGGAAACACGATGCTGCGCGCGCCGATGAAGCATTGGTCGCCGATGCGGGTGTCGGGGTAGATGCCGCGCGTGAAGTCATGGGCCAGGATCGCCACATCGAAGGCGATGTAGGTGCGCTCCCCCACATGCACGCCTTTGGGGTTGGTCTTATCGAACTTCACACTCAGAGAGAACGTGGCGGTCTTGGCGATGTTCATGCCCCAGACTCGCCGATAATACGCCCGCTTCAGATAGACCAGGGCTTCGCGCACTTTGCGGAGTTGGTTCAGGGATTTGAGCATCGCAGCGCCTCTCCTCAGCTGGCGCTCCGGCCGAACTGGCCGAGCGCGACGGTGATGGACCGGAACAGGTTTGCGGGGCCGAGACGGCCGGTGAGCATGAACAGCCCACCGACGCCCAGCTTGCGCAGGAAGGCGCCTAGGAGCGCCCGAGAGAGCAGGCCGTAGCGGGACAGCACCAGCAGCGAGCCGCCGAAATATTTCGCGCTGATCTTCGGATCTTTGTCGCGATGGCCCACCAGCGCCGCGTCGAGATACGAGCTCTGATCCGCGCCGAGGAAGGCGCGGATCGCATAGTCGAGATCCTCGCCGGCCCGGTGCTTGGCGCCAACGCCGAGCGTCTCGTCGAAGCCGCCGAGGAGCACCGCCAAGCGCCCCCGCACGAAGATCGTGTTGGAGGAGGCGTTGGAGATCACCGTCTGCGCCGTCGGCCCGGGCGCGCATCGGCTCAGCAGACACATATCCGTGGTCGAGGCGTAGCGACAGAAGAAGAAGTCGAAGAACGGATCCGAGGCGAACAGATATTGGATCTTTGAGAGCAGTTCGGCCGGATACCAGCTGTCGTCATCGGGGAACGCCACCACGTCGTCGGGGGCGATCAGATCATGCTCGAAAGCGTGGGACAGCATCTTGTTGCGCGCCGCGGAAAGCGACATGCGGCCGCCCCCGGCGATGAAGGTGACGAAATGGGGCGGGTCGAGGCGATCGCGCAGCGCTTTGGTCAGCGCGGCGTTTTGCTGGACGAGCACGAAGGACTGCAGGATCGCGCCGGACCCCGCTTGCATCCGCAGCCCGTCGATCATCCGCGCCAGCATTTCCTCGGCCGCCGCATCGCCCGATGTGGTGGTGAACAGCACGACCTTCGGATCCTTCGCCGCCAAGGCCGAGGCGAAGCGGCGATTGGCCTCTAACGGCTCCGCCGCGACAGCGCCGAGCGGCGCGACGTCAGCGGGCTCAGTCGGGTCAAGCAGCAATTCGGTGGAGAGCGCGGAAGGCGCGGGCGCGGGCACCAGATCCCGCGCCGCCAGAGGCGGCTCATCCGCCGGCGCCGCGGTCGAGAGAGGGGTCGTCTCCGGCGCCATGGGGGCCTCTGCCACGGGCTGCGCCGCCGATACGGCCGTCTCCGGCGTCGGCGAGGGCGCCGCTTTACGGCGCGGCGCGCGCTTCTTTGGCGCCGCCTTGGGCTTGGCGTCCGCCGTGGCCGCAGGATCCGCCGGGGTCTCTTCGACCGTCGTCTTGCGGGCTTTCCGAGGCGTCGCGGCTTTGGCGGTGGTCGCTTTGTTCGCAGTCTCGGACGCCGCCGCCTTCGTGGCGTGCGCCGCCGGTTTCGCCGCGGACTTGCGGCGCGTCTTGGTCGCAGGCGCGCGGTCGCTCGGCGCCGCCTCAGCGGGCTTGGCGCGCTTGCGAGACCGAGCAGGCGGGTTGGCCTCCGCCATGGCCGTCGACGACGAGACGGGCGCCGTCTTCCGGCGCCGAGGCGCTTTGGCCGCGGTCTCGCCGGACGTCTCGCCCGGCGTCTTTTCAGGCGTCGCCTTTGGGGCGGTTGCTTTCGGGGCGGTTGCTTTCGCGGTGGCGCGAGGCTTCCGCGCAGCCGGCTTCTTGAGCGGGGCCTCTGCGGACGGAGCGGCGCCTTCCGCGTCCGTAGGCGCCGCCGCAGGCGCCGGAGCGGCGGTCACGGCGCGCCGTTTCGTGCTGCGCGTGCGCCGCGGCGTCTCCTCTGCGGTGGGCGCGGCTTTGCTCTTGGCCGCGCCAGCCGCCTTGGCGGCTCTCTTTGGCGCGGCCGGCCGTGTCGCGCCCGCCTCCGTCTTCCTGATCGTCATTATCGGCTTCCCCCAGTCAAAGCTTCAAACACCGCGACATACCGCTCCGCCTCGCGCTCCCAGACGAAAGCGCGTTCGGCCAGAGCCTTCGCTTCCGATGATTTCCGCGCGCGCAGCGCGTCATCTTCCAGCAGAGGCGCGATGGCCTCGGCCAAGTCCTCGGGGCGATCGCCGGCCGCGTAGGAGCCCGCCTCGCCCAGCAGGCGCATGGTCTCCGTCAGCGGAAAGCTGACGGTCGGCACGCCCAGGCCCGAATACTCGAACACCTTGTTCATCGAGCATTTGTCGTTGCAGTCATTGGGCGGATCCGGGATCACGCCGACATCGAAGCTTGAGAGATGGGCGAGCAACTCGTCGCCGGTCTGATAGCCCGCGAAGCTAACGCGATCGGCGACGCCGAGCTCATCCGCCAGCGCCTTCACATCCGCCAGCGCCGGGCCGTCGCCCACCACCACGACTTGGAACGCGTCGGCGTCGAACCTTCCGGCCAAATGTCCCGCGGCGCGCACCAGCAGATCGACGCCGTCTTGGTCGTTGATGATGCCCACATAGCCGATCGTGAGACGCTTTTCATGGGTGAGCGCGGGCTTGTGCTCCACGCGGCGCAAGCGCTGGCTTTCCGGGATCGAATACACCGGCGTCACCCGCTCCGCCGGCACGCCGTAGCGCTCGATCAGGCTGTCGGCGAAGGTGCGGTTGGCGGTGATGATCGCGTGGCTGAGACGCACAGTGGCCGCCTCCGCCATGCGCAACGCGCGCCAGACAAAACCCTTCTTGCCGAATTTCGCCTCGAACAATTCCGGGCTGATGTCATGCTGATCGTAGACCAGCTTCGCGCCCAGCAAGCGGAAGGGGGCCGCCGCCATGAACAGCACGTCGGGCGGGTTGCACACCTGGATCACGTCGATCCGGCGCTTGGCGCGGATCTTCGCCAAGAGCCGCGCCTCATGGAAGATCGCCGCGGCGTATTCGAACACGAAACCGAGCTTGCCCTTGGCCTCAAGCGGCAGGCTGTGGCGGTAGATCTCGATGTCTTCGAGGATCTCGAAGCGCTCGGGGAATTTGTCCGTCGCCGGGCAGATCACCGCGACATTCCAGCCTGCGTCGCGCAGGGCGCGGGCCTCCTGCCAAACGCGCCGATCGAGCGGCACGGGCAGGTTCTCCACAACGATCACGCAGCTCTTCCGCCGGGTCGCGACGCTCCCGGCCGGGGAGGCCGACTCCGCGCTCCGTGCACCGCTGGCGTCAACCCCATGATCCGCCTGTCGCAGCGCCAGATCCGACGCGTCGGGCGCGGGCGTCGCCGTGTCAGTGAGGGACATGTCTGGTCTCCTTTAGACGCGATGGTCTGCGCTTAGACTCTGAGTGGTCCGCTGGTTTAGCTGTTGTAATACTTGCGCATTCTGGAGACATCGCGCGCCGCCGCCGGGTCTCGCAACTGCGCCTCTCGGATATTGTCCACCAGCGTGAACACCAGCCCGTGGATCTGCGCGCCCGCAGCCTCGAGCTCCTTCACCCCGCGGAGCACGGTGCTGCGCGCGGCGAAGCCCCAGCGCACGGCGTAGACCACCACGTCGGAGTACCGGCCGATGGTCACCGCGTCCGACACGGCGACGGAAGGCGGCGCGTCGAGCACGATCAGCTCGTAGCGGCCCTTCAACTCCTCGATCAGCTCCTTGAAGCGGGCGCGGTTGATCAGATCCCCGGCCATGGGCGTGCCGTACCGCGGGTAGAGCAGGTCGCATTCGAAGCGCTTGTCCTGGGCGATCGCTTCATCGAGCGGCGCGTCGCCGCGCAGCACATCCACCAAATCCTTGCTGCGCTGCTCGGACGCCTCGGCGCCGGCCCCGTCCACGGCGAAGGACGGGCTGCGCAGATCGCAATCCACCAGGATCACCTTTTCGCCCCGGGCGGCGGCTGATTTGGCCAGGAGGGAGGACAGCGTGGATTTGCCCTCGGACGGCACCGAGGAGGTCACCATCACCACCCGGGCTCCCGCGCCCTCGGTTTTGTCGAGTTTGATCGCCACGCCGATGCGCCGGATCGCCTCGGCCAGCGCCGAATTGGGCCGGCGATGGAAGTAAGAGACGAAGCTCAGCAAGCGCGTCTGCTCCCGCCGGATCTGGCCGAGCTCGCTCTGCCAGAGCACGCGGCCGAACCAGCCAAGCTTCAGCGCGCCATCCGGGATGGAGGGGACGCTGGCGATGATCGGCAGCCCGGTTTGGAACTCCAGTTCTTCAAGGGTGCGGAAAGTCGCGACGCTGAACTCGATCACCAGCACGAGGGCCAGCCCCAGCGCCAAGCCGACGACGCCGGCGCCGGCGACGATCAGCTTTTTCTTCGGCGCGGACGGATCGTCGGGCGGCAGCGCTTTGGAGACCACCCGCGCGTCGGCCTCGCGAATGCCGGTGGCGTCGTTGGTCTCCGTGAAGCGCTTGAGGAACGTCTCATAGGTGAGCCGGCTCGCCTCGGCGACACGCTCCAACTCGCGCAGCTCGAGCGATCCCTCGGACTGGCCGGACATCTGCTCTTCCAGCGTCTCAAGCGAGCCTTTCAGCGTAGCCAACCGCGCCTCCGCCACAGCAAACTCGCTGCGCAGGCTCTGCACGGTTTTCTGCACCTCAGACCGGATCGCCGAGCGGCTATCGGCGATTTCGCCGCGGAGATTGATGATGCGCGGATGCTTGGGGCCATAGCGCGTCGAGAGGTCGCCCAGCCGCCGGCGCAGCTCCGCCAGCGACGTCTTCAACGCGGTCATCACCGGCGTGCCGACCAAGCTCGACGCTGCAAACAGCCCTTGCGCCTCCACCACGCGTTGCGCCTCTTCCAGCCGGGCTCGGCTGGCGGCGTAAAGCGCTTGGGCCTCAATCAGTTTGGTCGAGAGATCGGTGATTTGGCGCTCGATCGCCTCTGGGCTCTGCCGGTCGCCGGCGATCTGTTGCGCGCGGAAGCGCTCGACCGCCAGCTCATTGCGCTGCACCTCGATGCGGAGGCTCTCCACTTTGCCGCTGAGGTAGTTGGTGGCGCGCTGGGTCGCTTGATACTTCGCCTCCAACTGCCCTTGGATGTACTGATCGGCGATGGAGTTGGCGATCAGGGCGGACAGCACCGCGTCTCGCGTGGTGACGTCGATCTCAATCACATAGGACAGTCCGAGCTGCTGCGCCTGCATGCGATCGAACAAGCTTTTCACCGCGACCCGCTCGATTTTCTCGTCAGTGGCCTCCGCCGCGTATGCCGGGTCGACGAACTCTGGATCGCTGGTCAGGTTGAGCTTCCGCACAACCTGGCTGAGCAGCTGATAAGACTGCAGGATGGTCAGTTCGCTGGAGATTGCGGAGGGATCTAGTCGGATCCCGGAGACGACGCTGGTGATGTCCACCACGTTGATCTCGCGGTTCTCCAGCATCACTTGGGCGCTGGCGGTGTAGCTGCGCGGCAGGGTTTTGATCGCGAAGATCGCGGCGGCGAGCGCCAGGCCGAGCACGAGCGCGACGATCCACCAGCGTCGCATAACGATGCCGAGGATGGTTCGCAATGACACGCCGATCGCCGGCGACGCGGGCTCTGCATAGGCGTAGCGGACGGGTTCGCCGCTCTTCTGGAGGTCCGCGTCAAGCATTCTCAGGCCTCTCTCTCCTGAAGGGTTGGCGCGTCGCGCGCCGCCCTTATCCTGTTCGCCCCACGCCGAACCCCTCGATCCGCTCCCAAAGCCTGCGCCGCCCTGGGCTCGTCGCCCCGCCGCGCCTCTTGGCTCGTCATCCGACCCGCCGCCCGCCATCGATCCGCTCCCCAGCGGATCAGCGCAGCGGGCGCGCCAGGATCATGCGTCCGCCCGGTCCTCGCTGAAGCAGGATCGGCGCCGCGCCTTGGGTTGGGTCCTTCACACGCTTCGGTTTGCGCGGCCGGGGTGGGAAGGGACGCTCCGCAACCGCCGCCGCGGCGACCGCCGCCGCCCGGTCGCCGATGGTTTGGCGTCCTGACCGCGTTTGCGGCGCGGGCCCAGGGGTCGCCGGCGCGCCTTCCGCGGCGCGCTTCTTCGGCGCCGTCGCCCGGTTCAGCCATTTCAACAACGGGCCCTCCACCAGCCAGTAGAACAGCATCGAGCAGACCACCGCTCCCGCGCAGGCGATCACGGCCGCTAGGGCGACGTCGTCGATGCCGATCTTTTTGAGTATACGCATTGAAACGGAAAGAAATGGCGCATGAAGGAGGTAAAGCGCATATGAACAGCGCCCTAAAATCGCCGGCGTGCCCGAGAGGTTAATTCGGCGTTGACTTTCAAGCCCGACCAAACCGGCCACGATGAAGGTCGACAACGTGGTGTAGATGAGCGGGCTTGTGAGCGGGCCGAGCGGGGTTAGGCTATGGGAGGAGCCCTCATGCCACAGCCATTCGAGCATGCTGCAAATCAACAGCCCCGCGACCCCAATGGTCACAAAGTCCCACAGCAGCTTCGGATTGGCGCGGAGCAGCCAGCCCGAGCGCAGGAACATCGCGATCAGCATGCCGGCGCCGAAGCCCAGATTGACCGTCGAGAAAAACTCGTTGCCCCGGTCAAACCCGGACACTTCCGGGTAGAGGATGTTGGCGACGATGATGGAGCCTTGCCAGATCCAGAGCGGCCACAACCGCAGCCAGGGCAGCAGAAGGCAAATGGCGAAAATCCCGTAGAAGATCATCTCGCGCTTCAAGGTCCACGAGACGCCGAGGATCATTTTCTCATCCCAGGACAGGAGAAACATGTCCCGCACGATTTTGCTGAAGGACAGGTCGTGGTCATGCGCGAGCGCCGGCATCACGGTGAGGCCGATGATCAGGGTGAATAAGACGATCCAGTAGGCGGGGAGGATCCGCACCGCTCGGCGCCGGATGAATTCCAAACCCGAGCCCTTTTGGCCCAAATGATCGGCGTGGATCATGTACATCAGGAAGCCGCTGAGCACGAAAAAGTACTCAACGCCAAAATGGCCGGCTCTAAAAATGTCGGCGAACGGGTAGTCGCCGTAGACCTTTTGCGCCACCGGCGTGACGTGGAACAACATCACCAGCAGCGCGGCGATAAACCGTCCGATCTCCAGCGTGTCGTAGTGTTGGCGGTGCAGGTTCCCCATCATGACCCCTCCATGAGTTCCCATGGGAGGCTATATCAAAGCTCCGCGTGTGTAGGAATAAGCCATTGAAATATTAATGGTTTACGTGCGGCGCCGGCTCAGCGACCGGTCTCGAAGGGAGGACGAATTTGGAACGGCATGAACAGGATGCGCTGCGGTTTATCCACACCGACAAACTTCTCAAAATACGCCGCCGTCATGAGCCCGAAGATGGTGGGCAGGCTGAGCGCGTTGTCCGAATAGCTGAACAGCAGGAACAATAGGCACATCAGTGGGAACAGAAGGTCGCCCCGTTTCGGCGGCGACGCCCAATTGACATACATCAGCGCCGCGATCGCCGCGCCCAACAGGCCGAGCCCGACCCAGCCGATCTCCACGCCGAGCCGGATATATTCATTATGCGCGGCGATCGTGAGCACGTACCGCAGCACGCTTTCAGGGACGACGAGGGTCTGGTGACCAAGACCGATGCCGAAATAGGGATGGTTGTTCCACACATGGATCAGCGCCGCCCAGAGCGGGCCGCGCCCGCTGTCGGTGTCGCTTTGGATCCGGTGGATCAGGTCGGGGAACGCCATGAAGCCCACGGCCACCAGGGCCACCACCGCCACGACGCCCTGGAGGATCAGCGCAGGCGTGATGCGGTAGCGGGTCAGCACGATGAAGCCGCCCGCGAGCAAGGCGATGGCCAAAGCCATCCGTCCGCCCGTCAGCGCTAGGATGGCCAGGTTCAACCCCACGATGATGAAGAAGCGCTGGTCGAAATGGCGGGCGCAGCACAGCGCGGTGAAGGTCGCCAAGGCGGAGCCCGCCGCCAGAAAAGCGGGGATCGACGAGCCTTGCAGGCGATTGGCCCCTTCATGGCCCCGGTAGAACATCGGGTTCTTCCCGAGCGCGTCATAGCCGACGCCGAGCACCACGCAGAACAGCGGGATGAAGCTGACCCCGATCAAGAACCACCGCGCATCCCG
>JBCCTM010000023.1:0-17616 GCA_039198535.1 Pseudomonadota bacterium | reverse complement strand
GATACGCCGCTCGGGGCCATTGAGGCCCCCACGCGCCGTTCGCGACAGATCGAGAGCGCGGCGCTCAAGAGCCGGCGGCCCCGCCAGCGGAAGGGAAGGGTCGCCTGTGGTCGGTTCAGCGCGCGGCGCTCGAAGACGGGGACGCGCACGCGCCGGGGCCGCGGGAGCAATGGGCCGGGGGTCGCGATGTGTCTCGGCGCTGGCGCGTCGAATTAGATCGCGCGAGCCCCGCCGAAGCGCGCGTATCGCGGCGGGTGAGGGGCGGATCCGATATGCGCCGCCGCGTCGCTCGCGCGTCGATGGAGACGTCGCCTTAAGATGATCGAAGCGCCCCTTGAGAGCATAGCTCCCGGCTCCCGGTCCTCCGCGATCTTAGCGCAGTCGCCCCCCGGCTCTTGGACAAGCCGTCTTTCTTTGCGGAGCGCTTCAAAGCCGCCACGGGCAGCGTCGGTCCGCCCGGCCTAGGGGCGTCGGCGCATGGCTCCTGGCGAAACACGAGCGTTTCGGCTGGATGAGACAGCCGGCGTGATCCATGTCGGCTCTGACGAAGGGTGATGGCGCAACCTCGCCCCCGTGACTGACGGCGCGCCGTCGCTGTGTGGCGCGCGAAGGATCCAGTCTTCCGCGCCGCGCCTTGCGCCCATCGCGAACGACGCGCGGGGGCCTCAATGGCCCCAAGCGGCGTATCTCCGCTCAACGCGGGGTTGCAGCTCGGAAGGGGGATGGGCTCAGCAAACCCGCACGCCTTCGCGCCACACGCCGCGGGTCGCGCAGAGGCGTTCGGCGCGATACACCCGCGCGAGATCCGCGCGCAGTCCGGGGGTTAAGGCGCCGCGGTCCGGCAAGCGAACCGCCTCAGCCGGCGTCGCGGTCACCATGGCGAGCGCGGCGGGCAGGCTATGGTCGGTCTCTTCGGCCAGTTTGAAGGCGGCCAGCAGCAGAGACGACGGCGCGTAGTCCGAAGACAAGATGTCGACCAGACCCTCCCGGGCCAGGTCGATGGCCGAGACATTTCCCGAATGAGACAGGCCGCGGAGCAGGTTGGGCGCGCCCATCAAGATCTTGAGGCCCGCCTGGCGGGAGAGGCGCGCGGCCTCGAGCGTCGTCGGAAATTCGGCGATCTGGGCGCCGGCCTCCAGGCTTTCCGCGACGTCGCTCCGCGCGCCATCATCATGTCCTGCGACGACGCACACCCCGCCCGCCGCCTCGATCGCCCGGGCCCGCGCCGCAAGCGCTGCGCGGTTTGGCCCGGCGTAGGCGCGCTGGTAGCCGCGGCTCTCTTCCTGGAAGATCTGCAGCTCTTGCTCGGAGAAGCCCTTCTTGCCGAGATAATATTCGCGGAACTTCGCCACGTCGCGGAACTGGCGCTGGCCGATGGTGTGATCCATCAGCGAGATCAGCCGAATGCGAGGATTGGCGCCGAGCGCGTCGAATTCCGACAGCGCGGTGGGCGCGCAAATTTCGCAACGGACATGGATAAAGTGATCGGCGCGGAGCAGGCCGAGGTCGCGCAGCGCGTCCATGGCGGCGATGGCCTCGACGGCGTAGTCGCCGACCCCATAGTCCGCGAGCACGCCGACGCGGACCGCATCGAAGATCGTGGTGACGCCCTGCGTGGCGAATTCCGCGTCATGCGCCGCGGCCGCCGCGCGCCGGGGCCAATCGACGCCAGGCCGGGGTTGCAGATGCCGCTCCAGCGTGTCGGTGTGCAGTTCGACGAGCCCTGGGATTAGAAAATCGCCCTCGCAATCCACCGCGTCGGCGGCGTGACTGCGACCTGGGGAGATGTCGGCGATCCGGCCGTCGCGGATCAAGAGAGTGCCCTCCATCACGCGGTCCGGCGTCACCAGCCGAGCCCCGGTCAAAACGCGCTCCGCCGAGGCGGTCGCTTCGGGCGCCACCGGCGACTGGGTTATCGGCGACTGGGTCATCGGCTCCTCGGTCATCGGCTCCTCCACAACAGCGTCGCTTCGCCGACCTTTGGGCGCGCTGCGGTTCTTCTGTAATGCGGCGCGGGGCCGAGCGCTCTTGGAGACGGCGGCTTCGGCGCCACATCCTGTCGGCGGGCTGGATTGTCTAGCTCGATCGCCCGCCGTTTCGAAGGAACGCCGCCGCCGTGACCGACGCCTATGACGCCCGCTTTGCGACCGATCCGACCTCGCGCCGCGCCGCGCCGCCGCCTGTGGAGGGCTATGCGCGCTACGCCATCTACTACGCGCCCGCCCCGGAGACACCGCTGTCGCGCTTCGGCGAGGGCTGGCTCGGCCGGACAGCCGAGGGAGAAGACCGGCCGTTTGTCGCGCCGCGCAGTCTGCCGGAACGGCAATCGGCGCTGACCGCGGACGCCCGGCGCTATGGCCTGCACGCCACCTTGAAGGCGCCGTTCGCGCTGGCCCCTGGGGTCTCGGCTGCGCAACTCGACGCGGCCATGACCGCGTTCGCCGCCGAACGTCCGGCGCTCTTCGCCCCGCGACTGCGGCTGTCCAGCGCACATGGTTTCGTATCCTTGCGGCCCTCCGCGCCAAGCCCCGCGCTCGACGCCATGGCGGCCGGCGTGGTGGCGCATTTCGCCCGTTTCGCCGCTCGCCCCTCCGCGGCGACCCTTGCGAAGCGTCGGGCGGCCGGCCTGACCGCTCGGCAGGAGGCGTATCTCACCGCCTATGGGTATCCATGGGTGTTCGAAGACTTCTTCTTTCACATCACCCTCACAAGGCGCATTTCTCGGGACGCGGCCGATCAGGTTCGATCGGTCCTCACCCAGCCCTTGCAGCCGGTGCTCAACGGGCCGGGTCTTCATATCGACGCGCTTTGCCTGTTTGGCGATCCCGGCGGCGGGGCGCCGTTTCGATTGTTGCGCCGGCGCCCGTTCGCGCCCTTACGGCGCAGGGACGACGCGGCCAATGACATCGGGCCGAGCGCCTCCGGCTCGACGTCGGCGGAGCACGAGGCGCGTCCGGACGCGCCCGCCGCTTAACCGGCCGTCGGTCCGCGCCCGGCGCGCCGGCTCGCCATCGACGCGCATGTTGGCTCGTTTGGTTTGTTACGAGGGCGACGCCTAGGCGCTCAGAGCGCGACCCGGGCGTCGCAAGGCGATCGCGCGGATGCTGCGCGGAAGGCCGACGATCCTCGCGCCAGCGGCGACCAGCACGTCTACGCCCAGCGGAAACGCCCGGGCGTTCTCGGCCATGAGGGCGGATAAGCGGTTGTCCACGCCTTCGATCCAGATCTCCTTCGGCGCTTCTGGGGGAACCCCCGGCCCGCTCAACAGAAACCCCTTGGCGTTCGTCCTTGGCGTGGTGGTGACGCGCGCCGCTTCAATGATGAGCGTTGCGGAGAGATCGGGCCGCTCGGCCGCGCCCCGCCGCGCCTCCGGCAGGGCGGCGGCGAGACTGGGCCATGGGCCGGCCAGAAAGGCGGCGCGCGAGGCGGTTTGCGCGAAGACGACGTCGCTTTGCCGTTGGAGAAGGCGCCGCGTCCCAGGGGCGTCCACCTCCGGGCTCAGCCACAGCGGCGTATCCTTGTCCGAGAGCACGCACAGCGCGCCGGTCGCGGCGATGGAGAGCGGAGCGGTGTCGTCGCAGAGGCGGCCAACGCCCCCTCCGGCGTCTCTTGGCCTGTCCTCATACCTGTGGAAGAGCCGGTCGAGCTTTCGGCCCAGCTCGGGGCCTGATGACGCAGGATAGGTGTAGTGTGATGCGGCGATGCGCTGGGGCGTTCCAGGCCGTGCGACCGCGTCGAGCACGGCGCGGAACGTCTCGGCGCGCCAACGGCCCCGCGCCAATTGAAGGCGCGGCTCCACAATGTCGGGCGGCGGTGTTTGATCCGGTTGGGCCGGACCTGTCATGGGCTCTCTCCAAGCTCAAGGGGCGCCGACCGAAGCCATGCGCGCGGCCACGCCCAAGGGGGCTCTCCACGAAGAGCGGAGAAGCGTCCGTCGCCTGTCGAACCTCGCCTGAACCGCCCCGCGCTCATTGCTGAAACCTCTTTGCTCGCGCGGATGGCGCCAAAGCATCAGGCAAACTGCCTTCAGATGCGGCAGTGTCGTCTAGACTGTTGCGTGACGAATGCGTTTCAGACATCCAACTAAGTTCGATCTGTCCAGCGCGGGAGCGCGGGGCGATCGACCAAAAATGCCGTTCGCCTTCGTCAAGCTGTCTAGACATTAAAAGACGATGGGACGTCCGGCAATAAAAAGCAGGGCGGGCGGCGACGCATGGCGTCGTCGCTGAGCACGCCCCAAGACGCCCAGCGGGAGGCCGACGCGCCGCCATCGCATGGGGAGGAAAAAAGGAACGCCGCTATGCCCCGGACACCGGTGTGGAGAGAGATATACAACGAATTGCGCAGCGAAATTGTCGATGGACGGTTCAACGCCGGCGACAAACTGCCCACCGAAAAAGAATATTCCGAACGTTTTAAGGTGAACCGCCACACCGTCAGACGCGCCCTGAGCGAGCTGACGCAGTCCGGCGTAATCGCCGTCCGCAGAGGCAGCGGCGCGTATGTCTCCGAGGGGGTGCTCGACTACAAGATCGGCCCGCGCACGCGCTTCAGTCAGAACGTGGCTGAGCTCGGTCGGACGCCAAGCCAAAGCCTGGTGAGCGCGGAAGAGGTGTCGGCTGAAGGGCGCGTCGCGCAGAAGCTTGGCATCTCGACGGGGCGGGCGGTGTTTCGGGTTGAGATGGTCGGCGAGGCCGATGGCACGCCGGTGTGCGTCGCCGAGCAGTTTTTCCCCGCCGACCGCTTTGGCGACTTCGCTTCGGTGCTGCGCCAAACGGGATCGGTGACTGAGGCGCTGCATCATTTCGGCGTGGTGGATTACTGTCGCGCGTGGACCCGCATCGCCGCCATCGCGCCGTCACGCACCATCTCTAAAAAGCTGCGCCAGCCGGACAACGCGCCTGTGCTCCGGGCTGAGTCGCTCAATTTGGATATGGCGGGCCAGGCCATTGAATACGCGGTGACCCATTTCGCGGGGCAACGCGCCGCGCTGATGGTCGAGAGTGAGCGCCCCGCGGCCCGGAGGCCGGTTCTAACGCGCGCGCCGCTCGCCGAAGCCGTCGGCTAGTCGAGCGCGTCGCCGGGTCTCGATCTCACCGGTCTGCTGCAAACCGAGCGCTCTCCGCGCGCGCTCGGTTTCATCTCTTCGCCATCGGACACTTGCGCTGAACGACGCCCCTGGTGTCAAAGGCGTCGATGATTTGACGCGCCAAAGCGGCCCGCGGCGCGGAGAGAGCAGTGTTACGGACGGATCCCCGGAGGAGCGCTTTATGTTCAAGAAGATCCTGATCGCCAATCGCGGCGAGATCGCCTGCCGTGTGATGAAGACGGCCAAGGCGATGGGGATCAAGACGGTCGCCGTCTACTCGGAGGCCGACCGCGACGCGCGCCATGTCAAAATGGCCGATGAAGCGGTCCTGCTCGGCCCGCCGCCCGCCGCGGAAAGCTATCTGCTGATCGATAAGATCGTCGCCGCCTGCAAAGACACGGGGGCCGAAGCGGTGCATCCGGGCTACGGATTCCTCTCCGAGCGCGCCGAATTCCCGGAGGCCTTGGCCAAAGCTGGGGTCAAATTCATCGGACCGCCGCCCAACGCGATCCGCGCCATGGGCGACAAGATCGAAAGTAAGAAGCTCGCCTCCAAAGCCGGCGTCTCGACCGTGCCCGGCTTCCTCGGCGTCATCAAAGGGGACAAGGAGGCGGTGAAGATCGCCGAGGAGATCGGCTATCCCGTGATGATCAAGGCCTCGGCGGGCGGCGGCGGCAAGGGCATGCGCGTCGCCTATTCGCGCCAAGAGGTGATCGAGGGCTTCTCCGCCTCGATGAACGAAGCGCGAAATTCCTTCGGCGATGACAGGGTCTTCATCGAGAAATTCGTCGAAACGCCGCGGCATATCGAGATCCAGGTGCTCGGCGACCAGAAGGGCTCTGTGATTTATTTGGGAGAGCGGGAATGCTCGATCCAGCGCCGCAATCAGAAGGTGATCGAAGAGGCGCCGAGCCCGTTTCTCGATGAAGAGACGCGGCGGGCCATGGGGGAGCAATCGGTCGCGCTGTCGCAAGCCGTGGGCTACCACTCGGCGGGCACGGTGGAGTTCATCGTCGATAAGGATCGGAACTTCTACTTCCTTGAGATGAACACGCGTCTGCAAGTGGAGCATCCGGTTACGGAATTGATCACCGGCGTGGATCTCGTCGAGCAGATGATCCGCGTCGCGGCCGGCGAGCCCCTCTCTCTCGCCCAGAAAGACGTGAAGCTCGATGGCTGGGCCATCGAGAGCCGGCTTTACGCGGAGGATCCTTACCGGAATTTCCTGCCGTCCATCGGCCGCCTCACGCGCTATCGCCCGCCTGAAGAAGGCGACGACGGCCATGGCGCGATCGTCCGCAACGACACAGGGGTGGAGGAAGGGTCGGAGATCTCCATGTTCTACGACCCGATGATCGCCAAGCTGTGCAGCTGGGCCCGAGATCGGGACGCGGCAGTGGCGGCGCAGGCGCGGGCGCTTGACGCCTTCCAAGTGGAGGGCATCGGCCACAACTTGCCGTTCCTCGCCGCGGTGATGGACCATGGGCGGTTCCAATCGGGTGAGATCTCCACCGCTTTCATCGCCGAAGAATACCCCGAGGGCTTCCAAGGCATGCCGCTGGACGACGCGGCGCGCGCGCGGCTCGCGGAGGCCGCCACCGCCATCACACTGCGGTTCGAGGCCCGCCGCCGTCGTTTGAGCGGGCGTCTCCGCGCCACGCCACCGCCGCTTGAGACCAAATGGACCGTCGCCATCGACGGGCATGACATCGACGTAGAGCTGCTGGGCGCCGGCGGCGTCGAAGAGGGCGTCTTCAGCTTTGTCAAAGGCGCCGCGCAGCGTGACCCGCAAGATGGTGAGGGCCTGGAGACGACGCTGACCCTCGATTGGCGGCCTGGAGACCGGCTGGCGAAGGCGCAATTTCCCTCGGGCGAGATGATCATCAAAGTGGAGCCCACGCTGCAGGGGTGGCGGCTCCGCTGGCGGGGCGCCGATGTGCAGGCGATGGTCAGAAACCGCCGCGCCGCCGAGCTCGCCGGGTTGATGCCGGTGAAGACCCCGCCCGACACTTCGAAGCTCCTGCTCTGCCCCATGCCGGGTCTCGTGGTTCGCATCGATGTTGGCGTGGGCGACGAGGTGCAGGAGGGTCAGGCCCTCGCGGTGGTCGAGGCCATGAAGATGGAGAACATCCTTCGCGCCGAGCGCAAATCCACCGTAAAGGCGGTGAACGCCGAGCCTGGCCAGAGTCTTGCGGTGGACGAAGTAATCATGGAGTTCGAGTAACGCGCTCGCGCCGTCTGAGGGGCCGAGGCCCGCTTGTGTCGCGCCGGGAGGGGAGGCGCGGTTGACGGCGGAGGGAGCGTGAGCGCGGCCGCCAGGGCGGCGTTTCGGGGGATGCTGTGGCCATCTTGGAGAACGGACCGGGCGGTCAGATCTTGTTTGAGGCGCACGCCCCGCAGGCGCCCGGGGCCGCGCGTTTTGTGTTCGTCAACGCGCTCACTGGGAACATGTTCGCCTGGGAAGCCGCGGTCGCCCCGGCGCTCCGGGACGCCGGCTTTGGCTCCGTCTCTTTCAATTTTCGCGGACAGGACGGGACCCGTTTTTCACCCGAGGCGCCCCTCGATGAGGCGGCGCTGCTCTCCGATCTGAACGCGGTGCTCAGCGCGGCCGCCGTTGGACCGAAGCCGCCCATCCTCGTCGGTCTCTCACTTGGCGGCTTATTGGCGGCGAAGGCGTATTTGGCCGGCGCTCCCGCGGCCGGTCTGGTGCTGATCAATACGCTGCGGGAGCCCGGCCCCCGCCTCGATCGGATCGGCCGCGCCATGCGGCGTCTGATGGCGTCGGGCGGGCCGCGGCTCTATCTCGACGCGATGCTGCCGCTGCTCGCCCATCCCGATTTTCTGGCGAAGGCGCGGTCCGCTTACCTGAACGGCGACTATGGGCCGCTCGATCCCGCCCACGGCCACGCAGCGTTGCTCCGAGAGGCGGAAAGTGTGTCCTGGGACCTCGACTACGCGCGTTTGGACGCGCCCGTTTTGGTGATTACCGGCCTCCATGACCGGGTGTTTCTCGACCGTGCGGCGGTCAACCGTCTGTTTGCGCAGCTGCCGCAGGCCGAGGCGGAGGCCTGGGACGACGCCGGTCATCTGGTTCCGCAAGAGCGCCCTGGGCGGTTGGTCGCGAGCCTCACGCGGTTCGCGCAGCGCGTGGCCCTGGGCGCTGGGCCCGTTGGCGTTGAGGGGTAGGCGTCATGGCGTTTCTTGAGCTCGCGCCCGGCGAAGGTCTGTCCTACACGGCGCGGCCTCCGACCGCTGAGGGCGCTCCAAGCGTCGTCCTGGTCAATGATTTGCTCGGCGAGGCGGCGGATTGGGACGCCGCGGTCGCCCCGGCCCTGGCGGCGGCCGGTCTTGGCGTCGTCACCTTCGATTTCCGCGGGCAAGGGGCCTCGCGCGCCGCGCCGGGCCGGGCCTTGACGCCGGGGCTGATGGCGGCGGATTTGCGCGCGCTCTTGAAAGCGGCGTTTCCGAGCCAGCGCCCGATCCTGGTCGGCCAAGGCGTGGGCGGCATGATCGCCATCCAGGCGACGCTGCGCGGCGCGCCCGTGGCCGGCTTGGCGCTGTTGAACGCCCTCCGGGCGCCGGGGCCGAAGCTCGACTGGATCACCGCGGCCACCCCGTTGCTGCTGGCCCATGGCGGCCCCCGGTTACTGAGGGAAGCCTGGTCCCCTCTGCTCTCGTCTGAAGAGGGCTTGACCGACCTGGAGGATCTAGGCGACGGCCCGTTCGCGCCCCTTCCCGCCGATGACGGTCGGTTGGCTTTGGCCCGCGGCGCGGCGGCCGAGCCTGTGGATTGGGACCCGCCCTTCGAGCAGCTGGATCTGCCGACGCTGGTGATCACTGGCTTGCAAGATCGGATGTTCTTGGACCGGGAAGCGGTCAACCGCCAGTTCGCGCGGCTGCCGAGGGCCGAGGCGGAGGCCTGGCCCGAGGGGGGCTATTGGTTGGCGCAAGAGCAGCCCCAACAAGTGACGCGCAGCCTGATCCGCTTCGCCGCGAGCGTCGCCCGCGCCGCCGCTTAATCCTCCTGTTGCCGGCCTCCTGTCCCAAGCACGGCCGCTTTCCCCTTGCCCTTTCCCATGCCGCGTCTCATTTTGGCTCAGTTCATGGTTAACGGACTGGGGAAGGTCTCAAATGAAACTTCAACGACACATCGCCGCCGCTGCGCTTCTGGTCGGCGTCATCGGGGTCGCGCCCTCCGCGCACGCCACGGAGGCCAGCCCGGTCGGCGTGGATGCGCTGGTGGCCTATGAAATCGGCGCGGCGCCGTTGTTTGGCGTCCTCCGCGGTCGCTACGGTCCGGATCGGATCTTCGATGAGACGCTGCGTAAGCGGACCAGCTTTCAGTCGAGCCCGCTTTTGACCTTGGCCGAGCGAGAAGCGCTGCGGGCCGCGCTGACGGACCAGTGACGCTCGGGGAGCGATCGGTCAGCGAAACGCGCCGCTGGTAAAATGCGGCCGCGGCGAGCCCTCGCCGCGGCCGCAACTTATTTGTCATTTGCTCGAAATAAAGTTGTCACACTCCCAAAGCTGCGACATCGTGCCTGCAGGCGCGGAGGAAAGGATCGCGCCGTCTGGGAGGTGCGTTTATGGGGATGACGTCGCGTCCAACAGCCATCGTCGCAGGCCCGGCGGAAGTCGGCGAGCCTGTCGTCGAGGGTCAAGATCATGTGCATGGTCAACGAGATGTGAAAATCGTCGCGCGGATACGGGGGCGCGTTCAGGGCGTTGGATACCGCTATTGGACCCGCGTGCGCGCGGAGCGGCTTGGGTTGCGAGGCTATGTCCGCAACCTGACGGACGGCAGCGTCGAAGCGCTGTTCATGGGAGAGTTGGTGAATGTGGCGAGGATGCTCGCCGATTGCGAAGAAGGGCCTTCTAAAGCGCAGGTTGACGATGTGAAGACGGAGCGCCCCGCCGCTGGGGCGCCGGTCGATCTCAACCGGTTTCGCCGCGCGCCCACCCGCAATCCTGGCGAACCGATTTAACGACCCGAGGACCCGCGCGCCGGCGGCCTGGCCCCCGTCCTGGCCCCCGTCCTGGCCCCTTCGTCTGCGGGGATTACAGCCGAAGCCGACGCATGCGATCGAAGCCGGCGGCGAGATCGTCAATGAGATCGTCGGGATCCTCGAGACCCACATGGATCCGCATCACCTGGCCCTGCGGCCTTGGCGCCCTTGGCCACGCGCCGGCGGTGCGGATTCTCGCCGGATCCACGGGGATCAGCAGGCTCTCAAAGCCGCCCCAGGAATATCCCATCGCATGCAACTCAAGGTCGTCGAGCAACGCGGCGAGGCGTCGCTCGTCTGAATAACTTGGGCTCAAGATAAAGCCGAACAGGCTGCTGGCGCCGCGGAAGTCCCGCCGCCACAGGGCGTGGCCCGGATCATGGGGCAAGGCCGGATGCAAAATGTCCTCGACCTCCGGCTGCCGCGCGAGCCACTCCGCCACACGTAAACCGTTCTCCCAATGCCGCGCCAAACGGGTTGGCATGGTTCGCAACCCGCGCATGGCGTTGAAAACGTCGTCTGGCGCGGCGGATAGGCCAAGATCCTGCCACCCTTTCTGAAGCTTCGGATAGGCCGCCTCCGTCGTGGTGACGGCCCCGAGCAGCAGATCGGAGTGTCCGGCGATGTACTTTGTCGCCGCCTGGATTGAGACGTCGACCCCGTGCTCGAAGGGTTTGAAGTAGAGGGGCGACGCCCAGGTGTTGTCGAGCATCGTCCAGCAGCCCGCCTCATTGGCGATGGCGGCCAGCGTCGGCGTGTCTTGCACTTCGAAGGTCCAGGAGCCCGGGCTCTCCAGATAGACCACGCGGGTGTTGGGGCGGATGAGATCTCGAAGACCCACGCCGATCAGGGGATCGAAATAGGTGGTCTCTATCCCCAGGCGTCTGAGCATCCCGTCACAAAAAGATCGGGTTGGGCCGTAGACGCTGTCCGTCATCAACAGATGATCGCCGCCATTGAGATAGCAGAGCAGCGGCGCGGTGGCCGCGGTAAGCCCAGTGGAGCACAACCGCGTGCGCCAGCCGCCCTCTAACTCGGCCAAAGCCTCCTCGAAGGCGAAAGTGCCTGGCGTGCCATGCACGCCGTAGGTCAGCCCGTCGCCCGGGCGAATGCGGTTGCGCGCGCGCAGATCGGCGAGGCTGCTGCTGACGATGGTGGAGGCGCGGTAGATCGGCGGGTTGACCGCTCCGCCCTGCATTTCGGGGCGGCGGCCGCCCGCCACAGCCTTGGTCGCGTCCCGAAAACCCGGTCGAGCGCCGCTGGCGGTCTGGCCACCGTTTGTGGCGGCTGCGCGCCCGGCCGCGCCCTGCTTATCTCGTGACGACCCGTCCATCTTCCCCGAACCTTATCCCTCGGAAATTGTAATAATGTTTCGAGAAATGACGCAACTGGCGCGTCTGGCGGCGCGCGCCGTCAATCGCCCCGGGCTAGCCCGCTGACGCGACATCGCGCACGGCCGGCGACCTTGCGAAGTTTGTGTGCATTTGCAAACCTCCGATGGCGGAAGGGGGTGGACGCCGCGCGCTGCGCGCCGGGCGGCAGGCTCCTCCGCGTGTCATGGGCCGCGCCGGGGAGGCGGGCCGCCGATGAACAACTAGGGGACCTCAATGAAGCTGACTTTCACTTTCGCCCGCGGCCTTGTCGCTGGCGGCGCTCTGGCCGCGATCGCGGCCGCGCCGGCCACGGCTGCGACGTTGGACGACGTGTTGAGCAAAGACTTTGTCCAATGCGGCGTCAGCCAAGGCTTGCCAGGCTTCTCAAATCCGAACGACGCTGGCGATTGGACCGGCATGGACGCCGATTTCTGCCGCGCGGTGGCCGCTGCGGTGCTGGGCGACGCTTCAAAGGTGAAATTCACGCCGTTCTCCGCCAAGGAGCGTTTCACGGCGCTTTCTTCAGGCGAAATTGATCTGCTGGCGCGGAATACGACCTGGACCATGGGTCGCGACACCACGCTCGGCGTGAATTTCGCCGGCGTGAACTACTATGACGGCCAGGGCCTGATGATGCGGGAAGGGCTGTTCAATGAGCTGACCGCCGATGGAGAAGAGCTCTCGCTGGACGGCTCCACGGTCTGCACCAACACGGGCACGACCACCGAGCTCAACATCACCGATTATTTCCGGACAAAAGGCTGGGAATTCGAATTGGTCGCGTTTGAAAAGGCCGATGAGGTCGTCGACGCGTATGACAAAGAGCGCTGCGACATCTACACGACCGACCGCTCCGCCCTCGCAGGTCAGCGCCTCAAGCTCACAGAGCCCGGCATCCACATCATTTTGCCGGACACGCTCTCTAAGGAGCCGTTGGGCCCGGTGGTGCGCCAGGGCGACGACCAGTGGTTCAACATCATCAAATGGACCCATTACGCGATGGTCAACGCCGAGGAGTTGGGCGTGACCTCCGAGAACATCGAGGAGATGAAGGCCAGTGAGAACCCGGCGATCCTTCGTCTGCTGGGCGTGGGCTCGACCTTTGGGGAGAATATCGGCGTTGGCAATGACTGGGCGGCCAACATCATCGCGCAGGTGGGCAATTACGGCGAAGTCTACGACCGCAATGTGGGGCCGGATACGCCGCTGCAGCTCGCACGGGGCGTGAACGCGCTCTGGACCGAGGGCGGTCTACAATACGCGCCGCCGATCCGCTGATGATGGCGCGTTAGAGGATGGAGACGGGCGCTTGGATAAGGATCTGAGCGCCCGTTTTCGCATCCGCGAACGCCGATCGATGGACGCGCGCATGGCTGTTGGGGCGGTTGTCGACCGTCGGGCCCTCGATGCGCTGCGTTAACGAAGATCGGCTAACGTCAGAAGCCCGGGTCGGCTCGCGCGCAAGGACGTGACGGGTATGAAGCGCAAGCGCAGGAAGGCAAGGAGGTCGCATGTGGGTGTTTGACAGCCTCTTCGCCGTAAGCCGGCAGCTGTTGGGCCAACTCCTCGGCCTGCTCGACGTCTACTTCTGGGTGTTCGAGTTGGCCCTGGTGGGCGCGCTCCTCTACGTCATCGTCCAAGCGGTGCGCACCGACGGGCCTTGGGCGCTGCTCTATCAACCAAAGACCCGCAACCGGATCTCACAGCTGGCCCTCGTGATTTTCGTGCTCCACGCCTATGGCTGGATCCGCGGAAACATGGCGGCCAACCTGGAGGACGCCAACCGGCGGACGGGCTTTGATTTCCTCAACGAGACCGCCAGCTTTCAGATCCTGACGACGCCAGGCACCTGGCTGATGTCCTATGAGCCGGGGACCTCGACCTATTGGGATGTGTTCCTGGTCGGCGTCACCAACACGCTGGCCGTGGCGGTGATCGGCGTGATCGCGGCGACCCTGCTCGGCTTCGTGCTCGGCGTCTTCCGCCTTTCCTCGAATGTCGTGCTGCGGGGCTTCGCCACCGTCTATATCGAGCTGCTCCGCAACCTGCCGCTGCTCCTTCAATTGTTCATATGGTACAAGGTGTTCGTCGACTTCCTGCCGTCGCGGCGTGGCGACCCGTGGAGCTTTTTCGGCGGCGCGCTGACCATGGATAAATCGGGGCTCCGCGCGCCGTTTCCGCTGTTCGGCGAGGAGATGATCTGGGTGTTGGCCGCGTTGTTGCTCGCCGTGGTGGGCGCCATCGGTCTCAGTCGATGGGCGCGACTGCGGGAGGAGCGCACCGGGCTGCCCTTCCCAAGCTTTTGGGTGGGGCTGGGCGTGATCGTCGCCGCGCCCCTGCTGACGTTCTGGGCTTTGGGCTCGCCGCTGGAATGGGAGCAACCTCAACGCACGCGGTTTGGCTTCCGGGACGGCTCTGGCCTCGTCATGAAGCCCGAGTTTCTCGCCATCTGGCTGGGCCTGACGCTCTACACCGCCGCCTTTATCGCGGAGATCGTGCGCGCCGGGATCCTGGCGGTGCATCAAGGGCAAACCGAGGCGGCCAACGCCCTCGGTCTCCGGTCCCAGCAGACGCTGAACCTGATCGTCATCCCACAGGCGCTGCGGGTGATCATCCCGCCGCTGACCTCGCAATATTTAAATCTGACCAAGAACTCGTCGCTCGCTGTCGCGATCGGATACACGGATCTCTACTCGCTCTCCGGCACGATCAACCAAAAGGTCGGGCAAGAGGTGGAGATCATTATCATGATCATGGCGGTGTATTTGTTCTTCTCGCTGTCGATCTCGATCCTGATGAACCTCTACAATCAGCGCATCGCGCTGGTGGAACGATAGGAGCGCGGCGTGGCTTCAGGCGATCAATCGGGCGGCGTCGGCTTTGTGCGCACGGAGGAGGCTCCGCTGTTGCCGCCCCCGCGCAATCAGAGCGGGCTGGTGGGCTGGCTTTGGCGCAACCTGTTCCAGTCCATGTCGAATTTCTCGACGCCCGGGGCGGCGGCGCAGTCGGGGGCGATGATCCTCGTCACGGTTTCGGTCGCCTATTTCGCCTATGTCCAGATCGCCGCGTTCCTCGGCTTTGCGGTGTTCCAAGCGGTCTGGGTGGCGGATGACGACGCCAAGCGCCTCGCCTGCGCGACCGTCGCCCAAGGCGGGCAGTTGCCGCGGGAGTGGTTCGGCGCCTGCTATCCGTTCGTCTCCGCCAAATGGAAGTTTCTGATCTATTACAATTATCCGCCAGCGGAACTCTGGCGGGTGAACGTTGTGTTCTTGCTCGGCGCCTTGGGCGTCGCGCGGCTCGTGGCTGAAGCCGTGCCCAACCGCGCGTCAGTGGGCGCGGCGTTGGTGGTCGCCGGCGTCGGCTACGGCCTGCTGGTCCAAGAGCTGTTCGGCGAGACCTTCGGCGTCCGCGTCGGCGTGCAGATGCTGATCGGGATCGGGCTGCTCTACATGTTGCTCCGAGACCGAGACCTCGCCTCCGACCCGCAACAGAAGGACGGCCCCAGGGCGCCGCTATTTTCCCGCGGGCGCGATCAAGTGATCCGCCTCGTTTTGATGGCGCTGGTGATCGGCGTCGCCGTCGTGTCGGTGGCGCCCGCTTTCTCCGGCGATCGCAGCGTGCTGCAGGAGGTCGCGCTGCAAACGCCAATGCTGCTGATGACGGGGGCGCTGCTGGTCGGTTCAAACCGGGTGGTGGGCGCGATGATGCTCACGCTCTTTCCGCTCTACGCGCTGATCTTGCTCACGGGCGGGCATTTCGAGACGGGCGGCGCGGCGTTGGTGGTCTGGGCGCTGGCGACGCTCGCCTTCCTCGCCGCCGGTTGGTTCGGGCGGCGCGGCGCATTTGGCGAGGTGGGCGAGGCGCTGGGTGGGAGCGCATGGACCATCGGCCTGATCTCCGCGGCGCTGCTGGGCGTCGCTGTGGTGCTTGGCGTCGATCTCGGCTTGGACCCGGTGCCAACCAGCAGCTGGGGCGGCCTGATGGTCACGTTGGTGGTGGCGGTGGTGGGCATCGTCTTTTCTCTGCCGCTCGGCGTGCTTCTGGCGCTCGGCCGACGCTCCTCCCTGCCCGCAGTCCGCTATCTCTCCATCATTTTCATCGAGTTCTGGCGCGGCGTGCCGCTGATCACGGTGCTGTTCATGTCGTCGGTGATGCTGCCGCTGTTCCTGCCGGAGGATGTGGACTTCAACAAATTGCTGCGCGCGCTGATCGGCGTGATGCTGTTCGCCGCCGCCTACCAAGCGGAGGTCGTGCGCGGCGGCTTGCAAGCGATCCCAAAGGGCCAATTCGAGGGGGCTCAGGCGCTCGGCCTCGGCTATTGGCGCATGATGGCGCTGATCGTTCTGCCGCAAGCGCTGACCCTGGTGATCCCCGGCATCGTCAACACCTTCATCGGCTTGTTCAAAGACACGAGCCTGGTGCTGATCATCAGCTTGTTCGATCTGCTTGGCGCGGTGCAGGCCGCGCTGACCGACAGCGAATGGGCGGTGCCCGTGCAAGCCTCAACGGGCTATCTCATCGCCGCCGCGATATTCTGGATCTTCTGCTTTGGAATGTCCCGCTACTCGCTGTTCATGGAACAGAAGCTACGTAAAGGCCGGGCGCGATGAGCGCCGGCGCGCTGCAAGTAAGGAGACGCTGATGCAAGGGCTTTCCGACGGTCTCGTCGCCGACCAAAGCGCAAGCCGCCAAGCGAGCGCCGCCACCGACGAAGTCGCCATCGAGATGATCGGGTTGAATAAGTGGTTCGGCCAGTTTCACGTCCTTCGCGACATTAACCTGACCGTCCGACGCGGCGAGCGCATCGTCATCTGCGGGCCGTCGGGATCGGGAAAATCCACGCTGATCCGCTGCATCAATCGGCTCGAGGAGCATCAGAGCGGGCGCATCATCGTGGATGGCGTGGAGTTGGAGGAGGATCTCAAGAAGATCGATGAGATCCGCCGCGACGTCGGCATGGTGTTCCAGAGCTTCAATCTGTTCCCGCATCTGACGATCCTCGACAATTGCACCATCGCGCAGCGGAAAGTGCTGCAGCGTCCGAAGCGCGAGGCCGAAGAGGTGGCCATGCGGCTCCTCGAGCGGGTGAAGATCCCCGAGCAGGCGATGAAGTATCCGGGGCAGCTCTCCGGCGGGCAGCAGCAGCGCGTGGCGATCGCGCGGGCGCTCTGCATGGAGCCGAACATCATGCTGTTCGACGAGCCCACCTCCGCGCTCGACCCTGAAATGATCAAAGAGGTGCTCGACACCATGGTCGATCTCGCCTCCACCGGCATGACCATGCTCTGCGTCACCCATGAGATGGGCTTCGCCCGGGAAGTGGCGGACCGGGTGATCTTCATGGATCAGGGGCAGATCATGGAGGAGAACGAGCCCGAGGCGTTCTTCACCAACCCCCAAAGCGACCGCAGCCGCCTGTTCCTCAGCCAGGTGCTTGGCCACTGACGGCGCTTCTTGCGCCGCGCAGGCTTTCCCGACGGCGCGCAACCCCGTAGCGTCCGCCCCAATCAAATTGGGAGGACGACATGATTACCGTGACCGGATTGATTGAAGTGGATCCAAGCGACGCGGCGGCGTTCGCCGAGGCGGCCCGGGCGGTCTCCGCGGGCGCGCGCGGGGAAGCGGGATGCCACGCCTACGCGTTTTACGAGGATGTGGAGCAGCCCGGCCGGTTCAGGATGTATGAGCAATACGCCGATGAAGCGGCGCTGACCGCCCATATGTCAGAGCCGCATTTCAAGACCTTCGCCAAGGCGCTCGGCGGGCTGAAAGTCACGTCCATGGATGTGAAGCGCTACGAGGCCGGGCCGGCCACAAAGCTCATGTAGCGAAACCGCAGGGCGCTTGGAGGGGGGCCGCGATTAGAAGCGGCGGCTCTCCAGCGCGCGCGTCAGGGCCTCGGCCAGGGCCGGGTCCGCGACGAGATCCTCAGTCGTGCCTGAGGCGCCGGCGGCGGCGATCAGATGGGCGCTCGTCACGTCGTCCAAGAGCGCCGCGACGCGACCGCCCACTTGCACGGCCACCGCTTCCCGCGGCAGCGGTCCCTCTTCGGCGAGCACCTCTAAGGCCTCCCGAAGCACAACATCGACCGCGCCGCCGTCATTGGCGACATGCGCCGCCCTGGAGGCCGGCGCGGGGATCGCGCGGG
>JBCCTM010000022.1:0-17924 GCA_039198535.1 Pseudomonadota bacterium | reverse complement strand
GCGCAGCGGTGAGAGCGCCGGCTGATCGGCGGTGAGCAGGCCGAGCTGCCGTGGGAAAATCCGATCTTCCTGATGCTCGCGCACATGGGCCAGCACGATGGCGATTGCGCCAGCGATCGCCGCTTGCCGCTTGCTCCTGACGCTCATGCGGTCGACCAATTGCATCGTCACGGAATGGACGAGCGCCTGATCGGGCGACGCGCATCTGCGGAGTCGGGCGAAGGTGGCGGCGTCGCCGCCGTGGTCGCGGTGGTTCGCGCGCCACCACTCCAGGTATATCGCGCCACGCTCGGGCGGCTGCTCGCTCATGTCGTGCTCTCCTTTGCGGCGTCCGTTTTTTCCGCACCTGCTTTCTCTGGCGGGCTCCAGGCCAGCCGGAGCGCGGAATGGATCGGCTGTTTCTTCTTGGTGCCGTTGAACGCCGCCCTCAGTTGGACCTGCGCCAGCACGACTTCACCGCGATTGGGATCGCGCAGCAGCGCAGAGGTTTGCGTGTAGAAGATGCGCAGCGCGGCGCGCTTCAGCTCTTTCCACCAAGCGATGCGCGGTTCTTGCTCGGTGGATCCCGACACCGCGGCGTCACCGAGCAAGCGGTGAAAGGTGGGTTCTGTGGCGTCGAAGAACTCGGTGCGCACCCGCATCAACGGGGCGGCGTTCAGATCGACGTCCTGCGCATTCTTGAACAGGGCGGAGCGGACGGCGCGACGGAGGTAGGCCATGGCTTCCTCCCCGGCGTCCGCCATCTGCAGCGCCAGCGCGTCGAGCGCTGTCGCCATCTCGACGTTGCGCGCCGCGTGCAGCGGTCGGTCGGAGACCACGTAATCCAGCGCCTCCATGTTGTTCATGGCGTAGCCGGCGATGAGGAGCCTCGGCTCCCCGGTGTTCAGATCCACCGACCGCGTCTTTCGAAACTCGGCGATCGCCGCGGCGGGGCGCCGGAGTTTGTCGCTCGCGCCGATGGTCGCGCCGACCCAATCGCGAAACCCGAACCGGCCGGCTTTCGGATGGAAGGGCAGCCACTCGGCCCCTTCCTTGACGCGATATTCGGGCGTCAGCGGATGCCGCCATGTCGCGTAATTGACGCCGTAGGGCTTTTGGAAAAACCCACGCGAGACAAACGGAGCGTCTCGCCGCATCAGGTCGCATGTGGCGGCCCCAGGCTCGAACTGAAGTCGAATGCGGCGAGGCATGCCGAAGAACGCCTGTGCAGGATGCGCATGGGCGGGCTCCGGCGTTGTCGTCTCATCGTTGTTGGAAGTGCGTGTCGGCGCGAGCCAGGGGAACGCCTTATGGGCGTCTGCGGCCGGAATGGGCCCGTCTGGATGCAGAGGCGTGTTGGCCCAGATCCGAGGCCAAAGCGACGGTTGCAAGTCTACGCGCGTCGCGTCGGGGATGGCGAGTGAAGTGAGGGGGCCGCCCCCGCGCATGGAGGTGCGGTTCCCCGCGCCGCCTGAGGGCGCGAATTGTTGAAGGGCATAGAGCGCGATCGCCGCCGCCGCGGGCCCAAAAGCGCCGTAGCGATCGCGGTGGACCAGCACGTCTTTGTTCGATTTGAGAGCGTTCTGCCCCGCGGCGTCGAGCAGCAATCTCTCGATGGGCGTCGGCGCAGTATTGGTGGCGTCGAGCCTCTCGTGGTCCTGCATGAAGCGCGGGCCGTCGCCGTCGAGGTTGAAGGCGTCGGCGTAGGGTTGGAACGCTTCGTCGAGCGCGTCGACGCTCGGCGGGGATCGCCAGCGCTTCAGCCAATCGCGGTGGCTCGAGGGTGGGCAGGCGGCGTGGAGCAGCCCGATCAGCAGCTCATAGGTGGCGATGTTGAGGTCCGGCCGGGGCCAGGCGGGCTCCACCACTTCCTCCGCGCCGCCCAGGGCGCGGACGATCTCCGCCGGGCGGATCTGAATGATCTTTCCGCCTTGGGTTCGAACCGGCAACCACGCCTCTTGCAGGAGATTAAATGACATAATAAATCCCGTTCGGCAACTTTGTTGTGTAGCGTTGTCCCACGATCAACGAGTTGCAATTGGGGAGTTGATACAGCCCGTGGTAGCATCCCGGACCAAGTGTCGCAGATACTGCAGTTAAGGCACTTACCCTGACCAACCGTTCCCGCGTGCAAATCCCCAAAAATCGCGTGCAGACAGCTGGTGCCCAACGCATGATCGCGACGCTCCATTTTTTGCGAGCCCCGTCGGTTTGGACGCGACAGGGTGGGCAGCCTGTTCGTGGTTTGGACCCGCGCTTCAGCTGCCCGGCGCTAGCGAATGCTGTTTATCCAGCATCGTTCCGCTTGTAAACAATGGCCCTAAAAGGGCGGGTACTTCTATAATTTGGAAAGCTCCTTAAGTGTGGCTGGTCTTCCCTGTCTGTGGGGCGGAGAAAACCGGCCCCGCCTAAGGTCAAGCGCGAGCCGGTTAAGCCCCGCAGGTGCGGGGAACGGGGCCCCAGAATAGTTCGCCCTACACGGGAGGGTACGGTTCATCCCCGCGGATCGCGAGGAGCGCGAAATAAGCCCAGATCCGGACTGTAACACAAATCTTCTGATGCGCTCGTGCTTAACCGGAGTTCCACGGAGCCGTTGATTTGGACCAAGGCGAGCCGCTTCTCCGCGTCGAATTTCGTCCAAGTCTCCGGGGCCGGGCGCGCGCTCTCGAAAATCTCTCCCTTCCGCTTCGGCAGCGTCACTTCCGACAAGGCCCAGGCGCGGGCGTCTCTGGGATCGTCTCCAACCGTCGAACGGGGCGCCCAGGGAACGAGCCCCTCCGCGCTCTCCCGCGCCAGGCGGAGGGTCACGGTCTCGCATCCCAGGCGGGTGCCCAATTCCTGGTCTTCGCCCACGCCTTCAACGCCCGCATAGCCGTTCGCCCAGGAAATGAGATTGGCGCTCGCATAGGCGGCGTCGCCCAGCGCTGCGCCCTCCGCCTGCCTCTGGGCGTTCTGGAGCGCCTCCGGCAGCGGCGCGTCGCCCCCATCGGCGCGTTCCACGAGCGGCCGCAGCCCAGCGGGCGCGTCGATCTCTCCGGCCTCGAACAGCGACTCCGCCGAGCGCCATTGCAGCGCGGCGTTGTAGACGAAACGACCGCTCGGTTGGGTCTCGCAGAGCCAGTCATCCTGGGTCACCGCGCGCCAGTCCGGCGCGATCACTTGCAGTGTCGGCCCGGCCACGGGGCGCGGCCCGCGCTCATGTCGCCACAGCCGCCCAGCCCGTTGGATCAAAGCGTCCACCGGCGCCAGATCGGTGATCATCACGTCGAAATCCAGATCCAGGCTCTGCTCGATCACTTGCGTCGCCACCAAGATCCGCCCCGCGCGGCGGGTCCCTCGTTTGCCAAAGTCACGCACCGCGTCCGCTTCGATGGCTAGGCGGTCGACCATGGCGAAGCGGGCGTGGAACAGCGTGACCCGCGCCCCGCCGTCGCGCAGCGCCCTGTACGCGGTGACCGCGTCATCCACCGCGTTGCGGATCACCGCGACGGCGGCTCCCGCTTCCGCCGCCGCATGCGCCGCCGCAAGCGCTTGCTCCGCCGAGCCGATACGCTCCACCTTGACACTGCGGATCGTGGATGGCGCGGGGTCGATCGCCTTCAGGACGCGCTTCACCTCTGATCGGAGGGCCAGTGAAGGGTACGGCGCAGCCGCAGGGTCCGCCACCTTCGCTTCAGATGTCGCGCGAGATTTCCGCGCCGCGGGTCCTTCCGCCGAGGCGCTTGTGAGGCCAAGAAAATAGGCCGCCTCAAGCAACGCCGTTTGCGCATTGGTGAGCGTCGCCGACATTACAATCGCAGACCCGCCGGCGGCGGCGTGGAACTCTAGCAGCCGTTCAAGCTCCCGCGTCATATAGGCGTCGTAGGCATGCGCCTCGTCGACGATCAGCACTTTGCCGGCGAGGCCGTATTGGCGGAGCGCCAGGTGGCGTTTCGGCAGGACGGAGATCAACGCCTGGTCGATGGTGCCGGCGCCCATATCCGCCAAGAACGCTTTTCGCCGATCATCGGCCAACCATTCAGCGCAGAGCGCGGCGGCGTCCTCTTGATCCTCGCCATTGGCGGCCGCGAGCCCGCGCAATCGCACCTCCCGAAATCCTTCTGAAAGCGCCGCCGCGCCATGGGCGAGCGCCAGGGAGGGCTGGGCTTCCGCATGGAAGAAGCGTCGATAGGGCGCGGCGGCGTCGACCGCGTCGGAGGACAGGCGTTTGAACATGGCGTTCGCCGTCGCCATCGTCGGGAGCGCGAAATAGACCCCTTCGGCGCGCCCCTCTGAGATCAGTCGATGCGCGAGTATGAGCGCCGCTTCCGTCTTTCCCGCCCCCGTCGCATCCTCTAGCAGCGCGAGCAGCGGCCCGTCGGGCAGAGCGATGGTCTCGGCCGTTTTCTGCAAAGGCCGCGGGTCAGTGATCGTGGGGAAGAGCATACGCGCGCCTTCAAACGCGGCTGGGCGGCAAAAGGTGAGGCCCTTCGCGTTGACGGCTTGCTGTGCCGCCGCCTGCGCCAGGGGCCAGTACGCTTCGGGCTCCAATGTGGGATCCCAAAACTCGAAGAACGTGACGTCCGACCCAACCCAATCAGCTAGTGTCGTCAGACCAGCCTGTCGCCATGCGAAGCGGGTCGCCCAATGCTCCGCCAGGTCGCCCTGTACGACCGGCGCGCCGAGCGTATTCCAGAGGGCTTCGGCGGCAAGGACCGCCGCATCGAGCGCCGCGCGCCCCAGTGTCGCTTCATCCGAGCGGCGGATGTCGCTTGGATCCGGCGGCTGACCGTGATGACCGGCGACGCTGGCGGCGATGGCGAGCCGTTCGCTTCTTTCAAGTTGGGGAAACAGCAGCTCCATCAGACGCGTGTCTTGGTGCGCCAGAATGGTTTGGGTCAGCCGCCAATGGGGGGCGTCGCTCGCGCAGACGTCTGTACCGAGCGCCGCGGGCCAATGCTCCGGGCTCTTGATCTGAAAAGCTCTGGAGAACTTTCCCAGGTCATGCGCGCCGGCGAGAACCGCGGACAGTGATACGAGGCGCGCAGGCTCCAGCTCCAACGCAGCCGCGTCTCGGGCCAGCCGGGCCGGCGCAGCCTGTTGGATCGCTTCCGCCGCGGCGGCGACATCGAGTAGGTGATGGAGCGCTGGTTTTACGGGTGGCGCGCCTGGCTTCTGCTCATGACGCCAGGTCTTGCCCCAGAACGACAACACACTTTGAAGGGACACCATCCAAGCCAACCAGCATTTTCGATGACTTCTAGATCATGTGAGCGTGCGCCATGCAGAACTCAACATTTCCGCGTGAAGCCCGCCCAGCGTTCCATCACTCCACGTCGTAGCGAGAGCCGAGAGCGTTCGAAGCTTCGCCTTCGCTCTGCGCCAAGCGATCTCCTCAGTCCACCTTGGCGCGCAAGGTCAACGAAGCCGTTTTGCTGAGCTATCGCTCCGCCGATCCGGCGCTTTGGATTGCTCATGGCGCTCGAAACGAGGATAGACGACAGCGAGCATACGCCGCACTGACACCCTGATTTGAGGAAAGAGCCATGAAAACCCGCGCCGCGATCGCCTGGGAGCCGAACCGGCCCTTGGAAATTGAAGAGATCGATTTGGAAGGGCCGAAAGACGGCGAGGTTCTGGTTCGGATCGTGACGACGAGCCTCTGTCACACAGACGTCTTCACCCTCTCCGGGGAAGACCCAGAAGGCTTGTTTCCCTGCATCCTCGGCCATGAAGCTTGCGGGATCGTGGAGGAGGTCGGCAAGGGGGTGACGTCCGTCGCGCCCGGGGATCATGTGATCCCGCTCTATGTGCCAGAGGACCCGAACTGCCCTTACATCCAGTCGGGCAAGACCAATCTCTGTCAGACGATACGCCAAACCCAGGGCGCCGGCCTCATGCCAGACGGCACCTCCCGGTTCTCGTATAAGGGCAAGCCCATCCTGCATTACATGGGCACCAGCACCTTCAGCGAATACACCGTGCTTCCGGAGATTTCGGTGGCGAAGATTTCGAAAGACGCCCCGTTGGCGAAGGCGTCCGTGATGGGGTGCGCGGTGCCCACCGGGATCGGCGCGGTGCGCAACGCCGCCAAGGTCGAAGCCGGGGCCAGCGTCGCGGTGTTCGGTCTCGGCGCCGTGGGCATGGCCGTGATCCAAGGCGCCGTGCTCAACGGGGCGTCGCGGATCATCGGCATCGACATCAACCCTGCGAAATTTCCCCTAGCCCAGGCGCTCGGCGCCACGGAATGCGTGAACCCGAAAGACCACGCCGGCCCGATCCAAGAGGTCCTGGTCGAAATGACCAATGGCGGTCTCGACTACACGTTCGAGGCGGTGGGCGATGTGAACCTCATGCGCTCGGCGCTCGAGGCCTGTCATAAAGGATGGGGCGAGTGCACCGTGATCGGCGTCGCCGGGGCGGGGCAGGAAATCGCCACGCGGCCGTTCCAGTTGGTGACCGGCCGGGTTTGGCGCGGCACGGCGTTTGGCGGCGTCCGTGGGCGCAGCCAGCTCCCGGGCATGGTGGATGAATGGCTGCGGGGAGACTTCGACATCGACCCCTACATCACGCATCACATGACCCATGAGCAGATCAATACCGCCTTCGATTTGCTGAAAGCGGGCGAGTCGATCCGCTCCGTGATCCACTTCCGCGCGCAGGACACCATGACGGTGAACACGCTACCTGGGAAAATCGTCGCCGCCTGAGACGACACCGTCGCTCGCCCGGCGCGCGTCTTGGCGTTCATCGAAACATCCGCTTGGCGAGATCGATGAACGCCCGGACTTTGGGGTCCATGTATCGCGTGGACGGGAAAACGGCGTGGACTGGCGCGGGAATACGCGACCAGTCCGACAGAAGCCGCACGAGGGCGCTTCCGTGGTTCGCCGCGGCGATCTCGGGCAGCACGCCGACGCCAAGCCCTTGGGCCACCATTTTGGCGGCTGACAATGTGTCGTTCACGCGGAGGCGCGGCTTGACGGCCACCTCTACCGAGGTCGCGCCGCTGACCAAGGTCCACGCCGTCGCGCGATTTGCATTAAAGTCGACAATATCATGCAGGCTCAGGTCGCCCGGTGTCTTTGGTGGAGGGGTGCGCGCGACGTACTCGCGGGAGGCGTAGACCCCATACTTCAACGCGCCCAGTCTTCGCGCCGACAATTCGGAATCGGTGAGCGGACCGATGCGGATCGCCAGATCGACGCCTTCATAGATCAAGTCGACCACCCGGCGGGTATATTCAGCCTCCACGGTCACCTTTGGATATTTGGCGAGGTACGCCGCGACCCAGTCATCCACGGAGAGTTTCGCGAATTCAGGGCCGCAGGTGAGCCGTAGACGTCCCGTGGGCTCCGCCATGCGGCGCGCCACCGCGGCCTCCGTCGCTTCCACGGCGCGCAGGATGCTCTTGCCTCGCTCATAGACGTCGCGCCCGACCTCGGTGAGGTTGACCCGCCGGGTCGACCGCTCCAGGAGCCGAGCGCTCAATTTCTGCTCAAGCCGGGTGATCATGCGGCTGACCCGCGCCTTATCTGTCGCGAGCCGATCGGCCGCCGCGGTGAACGAGCCCTCCTCGACGACTGCACTAAAAATACGAAATTCCGCGAGCTCGATTGTTGTCTGCATGGACAACAGTGTGTCGCGATCCGAGGGATGTTTCAAATCCGCGCTTGTCGGCACGAAGGGACCGCCGTGGCGGGGAGCGCGTCGTCAAACCCGCCGCCCTGCGCAATTGGAGATCAAAAATGCCTGAGCAAAACAACATCGCCGCAGTCAAAGGCTTCTTAGCAGCGCAATACGCCGGCGATTTCGATACCGCCTTCGGCGATTTCGCCCATGCCGATTTCACGTGGATTGTGGGCACCGCCAACAGCGAGACCCTGCGTGCGGCGATCCCTTGGGCTGGCTATGAGCACCATGGCAAGGAGGGCTACATCACCCTGACCACGCTCCTTTTTTCGGAATTTGAAGCGCTGGATTTCGCCCCTCGGACGTTCACCGACACCGGAGAAGCCGTGTATGTGGAGGGTCGTTTTGTGTTTCGGCATCGCGAGACGGCCAAGATCGCAGAGAGCGACTTCATGGCGCGCTTCGATATGCGGGACCATCGCGTGAGCGGCGGACAATTCTACGAAGACACCGCCGCCGTCGCCTCCGCGCGCATCGCCTAGCCCGGACCAATACGCCCGCGCCCGCCAAGCGGCCCGTGGTGTGAGACAGCGGCGCGGGCGTCTTAGGTCAGGGGGGGGGCGCAAGCGTAGGCTCGAGAAAAAATCACATTCTCAGAGGCTTACCTAGACGCCTGATTTCGCCTGACTGGAAACCGGAGGCGCCGCAGCGTATTGTCGTCACGCCGAACTCGGGCGGGAGGCGCGATATTATGACCGTGCTACGATTGATCTTTCTCCTCAGCTTTCTTGCGCCGACATGGGCGAGCGCTGAGGCGTATCGACTTCAAAAGACGGAAATTATGGACCTCGCCGGCGACGGTGGGTTTAAGGCGATGACCATTTTGGCTCCCTACGGATGGCGATCGGACGGGGGCGTTTTTTGGAATCAGAGATGCGCGCCGTATGGCTACGCCTTAAATTGGCGAGCCATCGCCCCAGATCGCGCGGAGGCCATCTCCATTTTGCCCGTTGTGCGCTGGGGCCTCTCCCGCCCCGGATGCCCCGACGACACGTTCTCCACTCTGTCCGAGGTGTTACAGGCGCAACTGAGGCTGGTTCTCAAAGAGATCACCGTGCTGGGCTACAGACAACGCCCAGACCTCATGAGTGACGCCTTGCCCGATCTCTCGGACGGCCTCATGCGATCGACGTTTCGACCAGACGCGGGCGAGCTTGATTTCACCGCCCTTGACGCGGACGGAAAGCGCGTGCGCGGGCGGATCCTTGGCCGGGTAATCCACACTAGAACGCAAACGCGTGATTTTGCTCAGAATATTATGTTCGACGGCCGCGGCGGGGTCACCGACCCCTCCTTTCTCTACGTCGCCACACCGGAAAAGTTTGAACCAAAGATATTGGATGTCGTTCGACGCTCCATCGTTCCTGATCCCACCTGGGCGCGGGCGATGCACAAGCACCATGCCGAGACAGATCGGATCACCTTCCAGGGACGGAAGAAGCTGATCGAGTTTCAGGCGCGCTTCTTGAAGGCGAATAGCGGGCTGTTTTCTTCCTTCAGCCAACGCGATCCAAATGGCCGCTGGTTAGACCGCGAACGCACCGAGGCCATTCGCGGGGTCGAGACTTTCGAGAACAGTCGGGGAGAAGAAGTTCAGTTCGACACCGCCTATCCCCACGCCTGGGATTTGGGCGACGGCAGCTTCCTGATCACCGATAATCCAGCTTACGACCCGAATGTGGGGACGACGTGGCAGGGTGTCAGGATGCGGCGCGCGCCCTAATCGTCCCGCGGCGTCTCATCGTCCGCTAGGTGAAATGGTAAGCCGCTTTCATCCAGCCTAAGCGCGGCCCGGCCGGCGAGGGCGCGAACTGATCTGCGGCGAAGCGATCAGGGCGGAGGATGGCGACCGCCGCGCCGGTATCGCCGCGCCAGGCCCGCAGCCGCCCGCTTGGATCCGATGGCGCGCCGCTGCGATCCACGGAGACGAAACGCGCGTCGATCCGGTCCAACAAGGCGACATCCGAGGGATGGAGCGCAGCACGCGGATCGCATCCGATCCCAAGGGCGGCGAACCCAACGCCCAGAAGCGTGTCGAGATGCGCCTCGCCCCCGGTGGCGCAGCGGAGGTTGGGCTGAGGGATCATCGGGCCGCCCCTCAATTTCTTCGAGCCGCGCGCCAGCGTCGTTTTGCCGAGCGTCGGCGAGGGCAACAGGCCGCGGCCGCGGACCATGCGGCGCCAGGGCGGCGTCATCCAGAGCCCTTGCATCACGAGATCTCTTGCGGCGGCGCTCCAAGGGCTCGAGGGCATGATCACGCGGCCCAGGCGCACGGCGAGCCGGGTCATCTCCTCGACGCTGCCCCGGCGCTCTAACTCATAGCTCTCCAAAAGCGTCGGCCCGGCTTGGCCCTTCACCACGGCGGCGAGCTTCCAAGCGAGATTGCCTGCGTCGCGCATGCCGCTGTTGAGCCCCTGGCCCGCAAAAGGCGGCATCACATGGGCGGCGTCGCCTGCGAGAAAGACGCGGCCTTTCTGGAACCGCTCCGCGAAGCGCGAATGGAAGGTGTAGACGACGCTCCGTTCGATCCGCGCGGCGGGATCCGCGCCCCGCTCCGCAAGCATGGGCCGCACGCTGTTTTCGGCGGCGATCGTCTCGACGTCGTCGCCGTCCATCACCATGAATTCCCAGCGCCGCCGGCGGTTGGCGCATGGTATCGTCACGGCCGGGCGCCGCGGGTCGCAAAAGAACCGAACGGATCTGTCCTCGTCCCGGTCTTCCATTGTGTCCACGACGATCCAGCGCTCGAGAAAACTGTAGCCTGAGAAGGCGAAGCCGAGCGCCTGGCGCACCATGCTCCGAGCACCGTCGCAGGCCACAAGATACGCCGCCCGCGCCGGCTGACGCCGCTTGTTCGAGGTTTGGAACGCGATCTCGACCGCCTCGTCCGAGGGCTCGATCGCGGTCACATTCGCCCCGCGCCGCAGGTCGATGCTTGGCTGCGCCGCCACATGGTCAGCGAGCGTCCGCTCCAGGTCGGGCTGGTAAAAGCTGCCGAGATCCGAATGGCCGTAGAGTTTTGGAAATTGGTCGATACGCGCCAGAAGCTGGCCCTTGCGCCCGCGATACTCGACCGGCAGATCTTCGTTCAGCGACGGCCGCAGCGTCTCCAGGAGGCCGAGTTTTTGAAACAGACGCAAGGTTTCGGGATCATAGGCGATGGCCCTCGGCTCCGTGTGGGGCGTCTCGCGCTTCTCCAGCAGCAGGACGCGGACATCCGCTTGCGCGAGGAGCGCGGCCAAGGCGAGCCCAGTTGGGCCGGCCCCGACGATGGCGACGTCGTAGGTCGCGGCGCTGTCGAGCGCGGCGTCATCGGCGCGATGGGTCATGACGGTCTCCCCGGCCGCGCGCAGGCGCGTCCCGTCCACTGCTCAAGGCAGTCAAAGCATTTGATTTTTCTGTCTCTCTACCCGGTGCGCTCGGACCCTTTTCGGTCGCCATAGCGCTCACGGTAATTGTCGATGGTGTCCATTTCCCCGAACACCTCGATGTTGTTCCAGTCGGGATCATAGAAGTAGCAGGCGACGTTCCCGCCCGACTCGCCATCGCCCAGAGGCGGCTCCGAATTGTGCTTGGCGACGCCGTAATTTGTGCGGAAGCCGTCCTTCCGCGCCGATTTGGCGAAGGCCTCGACGGCGGCCAGGCTGTCGCCTTTCACCATGAGCGCGAAATGGAAGAAGCTGCCGCCGGTCGGCGGCACGCGCGCGCCCGAGGCGTCGGACTGCTCGATCAGCACGATGCATTCCGGATGGTCTTCCGCGCTCAGATAACAGCAGACGACGCTCCACCCCTCCTGGGTCGGATGCGGCTCGGCTGCGGTCGTCCGACTGTGTTCGAGGCCCAGCAGCCGCTCATAGAAGTCCCGGCTCACAGCGATGTCGCTGACATAGATCGCCAATTGCTCGGTGTGGGAGACCAGGGACGGCTTAAACACCCCGTAGTCTTCCGCTTTGTTGGATGCGCGTTTGCCGCTGAGCGTCGGGCCGAGCAAAACCAGGCTGCGAAACCAGCGCTGTTTCATGAGCCCGCCGAAGCGCCACATCAGCGGCGACATGGCGTGCGGGGGGCGTTTGATGGCGAACGGCATCACGCGGCCTCCGAGATGATTTCAAGCCAATGCCCGTCGGGATCGCGCACGCTGAGCGCGCGTTCCCCGTCCTTGAGACGCGCCGAGGCCAGCAGCCGGCCGTCACGGCGGGTCGCCTCCAGAGCGGCCGCGTTGGCGGCGATCATGTCGAAATGCGAAGGCGAGGTTTTCACCGCAAAGTAGAGCATCGAACCGTTGTCAGGCTGATGATCGAGCATCTGCACCAAGCAGATGTCATGGTGGTAGTAGCCGAACGAGTAGAACTGCATCTGCTGGCGCGCGAGCCGCATGGCGGCGCTGCTGTCCGGATGGTTCAACGCCGAGAGCTGCAGATCCAACAGCGCCGAGTAGAACGCCTTCGAGCGCTCCAGATCCGACACATAGAAGACGTGATGCTGGAACCGCGTCACCGCGCGATCGGTCGCCGCCGCCGTCATTGCTGCGCCTCCTGGACAATGCGGTTTTCCTGCCGGCCGAGATTGATGCGACCGTCTGCGGATTTGATCTCCGCGGACATCACGTCTCCGGGTTGGAGATAATCCGGCAGTTTCGCTTGGTTCTCTTTGAATTTCCGCCAGAGGGTCGCTTCGTCGAACAGGGCGCGGGCGACCCGCTGCATCATCGGCTTGGGCGGGCGGAGCGCGCAGCCGGAAGGCGTGCCGGTCAGCAGCACGTCGCCCGGATCCATGTCCGTGAAGGTGGACATCTCCGTCAGCGTCTCAGCGGGTTTGTTGACCATGTTGGCCGAGTTATCCGCCTGGCGCAGCGCGCCATTGACCCAAAGCTTCAGATCGAGCGCTTCGATATATTTGTGATCTTCGCCTTCGAGCGCCGTCAGATACGGCCCCATGGGGCAAAAACTTCGATACGACTTGCCTTTAAAGAACTGGATCTCTGGGATCTGCACGTCCCGCGCGGAGACGTCATTGGCGAGCACGAGGCCGAACAGAAGCTCGTGATAGTTTGAGCGATTGACGGAGAGAGGCATGGTGATCGGCGCGCCGATCACGAGGCCAAGTTCAATCTCATAATCGAGCAGCTTCACATGCGCCGGTCGCCGCACATCGCCCGTGGCTGATGTGAGTGAGGCGTCGGATTTCTCGAAGAACATGTTGAACCGCTTTTGGTCCGGGTCCACGCCGCTCTCGATCATATGCTGGCGATAATTAGCCCCTTGGCAGACGATCCGCGCCGGCGCGGTGATCGGGCTCAGGATGTCGATGTCGTCCACATCGGGGGCCGCGTCTCGCTTCGCCCGCCAGTCCGCCGCACCCTCTTCGATCAACGCGCGGGTCGACGCATAGGAGCCGCTGAGGGCGACGACGCCATCGTCTCGCGCGACGCCCCAGCCCGTCAGCCCGCCTTTGCCGAATCTGACCAGGTTCACCGCCATGCCTGACCTCCCCATCATGCGCCACCCGTCCGCCTTTCGCGGATCTCGACTGTGGCGGACGTAGCAGGGGGGATCCTTTAAGTCCACTAAAAATGCCAGTTGACATTTTTTAATGGGAAAAACACACTGAGTGACCGACTATTACGGTCGCAACGCGCGCCCATCTGCAAGCGAGGCGCGCCATTCAAAGAGCGATGTGCGGCGTCGCGACCGAGGTGTCGCGGTCCGCGCCGTAGCGAAAAGGGAGGGCTGAACAAAATGAGCGTGTCAAAAAACGCCGACTACACCGTCATGCAGAAGGCGCTGCATTGGCTGATCGGCGTCGCGATCATGGCTGATCTTTTCATCGCGCAGAAGTTCGGCGGCCCTATGGAGGAGTGGGATCGCTTTGAGTCGAGGAGCGACCACGCCTCCATTGGAACCGTCGTCGCCGTCTTGTTCGTCGCCCGGATGTATTTGCGCCTAAAGCACGGGGCGCCGCCGCTTCCTGACGACATGACCCCGTGGCAGCGGCTGCTCGCCCATTTGGCGCATTGGGCGCTCTATGCCGCGATCGCCGTGCTGATCCTGACGGGAATGTTGTCAGCGGTCTTCGCCAACTCGTCCGTCGAAGCTTTCGGCGTATTCGCTTACGGAGACGGCGTCGGAAACATCGACGTGTATTCCGTGACGCGCTTGGTCCACGAACTGACGACAAAGACGATCATCGCGCTGATCGTGCTCCATATCCTGGCGGCTCTATACCACCTGATCATCGTGCGCGACGGCGTCACGGAGCGGATGCTCCGGTTTTGGAAGAGCGGGAAATCGGGTGCTTAGCCCGGCTTTGATCGCGGCTTTCGCCACTGTCGCCATTGCAGCGATTGGCCTCTGGTGGCGACGCGAGGCGGCGCGGCGGCGCTCTCATCCCGTGTCAGGCGGCCTGCAGCCCGATGTCGAAGTGCCGTCGGAGACGGAGTTCGAACTCTACAGCAACAGCTTCTCGCACTGCTCCCGCAAAGTGCGCCTCGCTCTCGCGGAACTTCACATCGACTACACACACCGCGCGACGCAGCTGATTGAGACGGGTTGGTATGAAACGATCAGCCCCGCGTATTTGCGCGTGAACCCGGCCGGCCTCCTTCCGACGCTCGTGCATCGCGGCCGACCGATCTACGAATCTGATGATATCCTTCGCTACGCGCAAGGCGTGGCCGGGCGGAACGCGCCCAGCCTCACGCCGGATGGTCTTGATAAACGCGCCGAGATGGAGCGATGGATCGCGTTCGGTTCAATCTCGAGCGCAGACGCGATGGGTGGGATGGATGCGAAGGCGGGGGCCTGTATCCCTGGGCTGACGCTGCCGATGTTTGTCGCCGCGATCCGCCACATCCCCCTGAAGAACATCCTGGTCGGTCTGCTGTTCCATCCGGACAAGCGGCGGCCGCTGTTCTTTATCGTCGCAAAGCTGCTGGGTTTGCGATGGACCTTTCGCCTTCCCCCCGCCCGAGCGATCGTCGACGAGAGCGCGCGGCATATGCGGCGGCATCTGGCGGCGCTCAACGCGGCGCTCGACGCCGGCGAGGGGCCTTGGTTGCTCGGGCCGTCTTACACGCTGGCCGACGCCAGCATGGGCGCAATGCTGCTCAGGCTAGACGAGGCGGGCTGGCTGGCGATCTTCGCCGAGGAGCAGGATCTGACCGCGCTGCTCGACTATTACGGCTGGATGCAAGAGCGGCCGTCCTGGCGCGCCGCGATCATCGAGACGCCCAATGCGATCATTCAAGCGGCCACCGAACAGCTGACGGAGGTGCGGGCGGATCCCGCCCTCCGGCGCTTCATCTATGGGAGCTGAGCGATGGTGAAACTGAGCGACGACGACGTTCAAACGAAAGAGGTTCTCGACTGGAGGGGCCTGAATTTGTTCCATTTTTCCCACTCAACCTGCTCTCAAAAGCTCCGCATTTTCCTGAAGTTGAAGGGATTGGACTGGACGTCCCATCACCTGGATCTCGCCCGCAAGAAGCATCACACCGCCTGGTATATGGGCGTCAATCCCAGGGGATTGGCGCCGACCCTGGTGCATGACGGACAGGTCATCATCGAGAGCAATGACATCCTCGCGCATCTGGAGGCCGCATTTCCCGATCCCCCTCTGATCCCCGATGGCGGCTCCGAGACGACCGCCGCTCCTCTCAAGGCGGAAGACGATCTGCCCGTGGTTCAAAGCCTGCGCGGGGTCAGCCTCCAACACCTCGCGCCGCGCTGGATCGCGCAGCCGCTGCCCGAAGCTGACAATGTCGACGCGACATCCTAGAAGGCGGTCGGACGACATCGCGCAATTGGGCGAAGGCGGCGACGGGGTTCCGAGGATGGCGCGGCAGCGTGCGGTGCAGCAGCGGGCGGAGGATACGCAGAAGGCTATTCTGGAGGCGGCTCTGCTCGCGTTCTCCACAGATGGCTATGAGGGCGTCTCGCTTCGAACGCTTGAGACCGACGCCGGCGTGCAGCGGGGTCGAATCGCCTACCACTTCGAGAACAAAGAGACGCTCTGGAGACGCTGCGTCGATCTCCTGGTCGAGCGGCTGGACGCCCATTTCGCCCCGTTGGCCGCGTCGTTTCTCGATCTCGACATGGCGAGCCGTCTCCGCGCGAGCGTCGCCGCTTTCGTGCGCTACAGCGCGGAGAACCCTGAACTCGGCCGGATCATCGCGCGGGAAGGCGGCCAGCCGTCTTGGCGCTTGACGTATCTGGTCGAACAGTTCCAACCGCGCCGCAATCAGTGGTTTGAGCAAGTCGGCGGCTTCGAACTCGATCCCCATCTCTATTACTTTATCATCGGCGCGGGCGCTTTCGTGTTCGACGTGGAGTTCGAATGTCGTGAAATCTTCGGCGTCGATCCACGCGACGACGCGTTCATCCGCGACCACGCCGCCATGATCGCCGACTTGCTGCTCGCCTGGGTGGAGCGCCGGTCGGGCCAAGAAAATGGACGAGACCCTTTCCTCGGCCGGTAATCCGCGTTTGCCGTCCGGATTGCGGCACGGCTCTGCAGGGTGTTGTGCAGGCTTCCTTCGCCTTCGGATTGTCGCTTTGGCGCCTTACGCGATACTTTGACCGCGTTCTTTTGATGCGGTTCCGCCTTGGCGGTCGCCGAGCGGGCGCAATTTTTTTGGAGGATATGGTGACCCAACGCGGCAGACTGTTCGCAGCTTTTCTCAGTGTGACGGTCGCCGGCGCGCAGCCTGTCATGGCCGAGCCGACGTCGTTCTTTCCAACGATCGCGTCCGATGACGCGCTGTCCTCAACCCTCATCGGCGCCGAGGTGTATGCGAGGAACGAGGCGAACGGCGCGCCGATTGGCGTGATCCGGGATCTGATCATCGCCGAGTACGGCGCTGTGCGTGGCGTGGTCATCGGCGTGGGCGGGGTCGCCGGCGTGGGCGAGCGCCGCGTCGCCGCGCCCTACAGCGCGCTTACGCGCGTGGATGATCAGCGGTTCGTGATCGAGGCGGACGGGCTCGACGCCGCCCCAACCTTTGACGCGCGCGGGCGCACCGCCCAAGACGAGGCGTTGGAGATTTTCAAGACCGCCGGAGAACGCGCTGAGGCGCTGGCCTCCATGGTCAAGGAAGGCACGGCGCAATTCTACGATTTCACAGAAGCCCTCGTCACAGGCGAGCAATAGCGTTCGGTCACCGCTCGCCGGTCCGTCGCGACCGCGCGACGCTGACATGGAAGCAGGCGCGGCGGAGCTACGCCGACGCGCGCCCCCGCCTGTCGCGGCGTCGCCTGAGATCTTCGGTGAACGCATCGGCGGTCATCGGTTTTCCGAAATAGAAGCCCTGCATCGCAACGCAGCCGAGCTCGATCAAGGTGTCGGCTTGCGCACGCGTCTCAACACCTTCGGCGATGACGTCGACGCCCAGAGCCTGCGCGACCGCGATCATCGACCGGACAAGCTGCTTATGGCGGTCCGATTGATCGATCTCAGTAACGAATGGCCGCGCAATCTTGAGACGATTAGGGGCCAGGTCCAGCAGAGAGGACAGCGAGGCGTGGCCGGTGCCGAAATCGTCCACCTCCAGCAGGACGCCGGATTCCTGCATGATGTCGATCGCATGGCGCGTGACGTCATCCATTCGGTCGAAGAAAACCGTCTCCAAAATCTCAAAGGACAGCCGTCTCTTGGGGAAGTCGCCCTCGGCGAGGAATGCGTGGAAGTTCCGGTCGGCGAGCCTTTTGGCCGAAACGTTCACGGACAGATGCGGCGCATGCAGACCCATGGCGTCCCACCGCGCCAGATCCGTCAGCGCTTGGGACAAAATCAGCTGGTCGAGCTGCGGGGCGACGCCCAGGCGTTCGGCCACAGGCAGGAACTCGCCAGGGTTGACCAGCCCGCGCACGGGATGACGCCAGCGGGCCAGCGCCTCCGCCCCCAGCAATTCCCCGGTGACCGCGTCGACCTGGGGTTGGTAGACGGCCACGAATTGACCGTCTTCGAGGGCTTTGCGGATTTCATTTCCTAGGATGCGGCTCGACTCCGCCGCCTTGCGCAGCTCTTCCGTGAAGTATTCGGCGCGCCCTCGGCCTGACCCTTTGGCGCTGTAGAGGGCGATGTCCGCGTTGGCGAGCAGTCGCGCGGGGTCGATCTCCGGCCCCGAAGCGCAGGCCATCCCGATATCACTGCCGACACTGGCCCCGAAATGGCAGAGTTCGCCGTCAAATTGTACGGGCCTTGAGAGGCCCTCAATGATGCCGTCGGCCGTGCTCTGCAGCGGACCGCGCTCGCCCTCGCCCCCGCCGGCGCCCTCG
>JBCCTM010000021.1:0-18012 GCA_039198535.1 Pseudomonadota bacterium | reverse complement strand
GCCGTCTTTCTGGCGCGCCGATCCCGAGGCGCCGGGCCTGGCGGCGCGCCTGTTGACCCCGCTCGGTTGGTTCTACGCCGGCGCGGGTCGCCTGCGCCGGGGGCTCGCCCGACCCCAACGCGCCGGCGCGCCGGTGATTTGCGTCGGCAATCTCACCGCTGGGGGCGCGGGCAAGACCCCCGCCGTTTTGGCGATTTGTGAGCGGCTCGCCGCGCTCGGAGCCGCGCCGCACATTCTCTCCCGGGGCTATGGCGGTCGCCTGCGCGGGCCGCATCGTGTCGACCCGGCGCAAGACACGGCGGCCGATGTGGGCGACGAGCCGCTCCTTTGCGGGCGGCGATGGCCGGTTTGGATCGGCGCGGATCGACGACGCAGCGCTGATGCGGCGGTGGCCGCGGGCGCGGACGTGTTGGTGATGGATGATGGTTTTCAAAATCCGCATCTTCACCAGGACCTTAGGATCCTCGTGATCGACGCCGAGGTGGGTCATGGCAATGGCCGGGTTATCCCGGCCGGCCCCTTGCGCGAGCCCATCGACCGGGGTCTCGACCGGGCGGATGCGGCGATCTTGGTGGGGACGCCCCCATCGGGCCGGGTGTGGCCGCGGACGCCGCCGCGCGGCCCTGGTCTGCGCGCGCGGATCACGCCAGACGCCTCTGGCGCGGCGCTCAGAGGCCGCAGGGTGTGCGCCTTCGCCGGCATCGGCCGGCCGGAGAAGTTCTTCGCGACGCTGGGGGAGGTTGGGGCGGAACTTGTCGCCGCGGAGGCTTTTCCAGACCACTACGCCTATAACGCCGCCATGCTGCAGCGCTTGGAGGCGCGGGCTGAAGCGCTCAACGCTCTTTTGGTGACCACGGAGAAAGACGCCGCCCGCTTCCCCGCGTGGTTTGCGGGGCGTGCGACGGTCTTGGGCGTCACCATGGGCTTTGAGGATCCGGACGCCGTCGACGGCCTGCTGGCCCGCCTGGTGGGGGACCGCGGCATGCGGCGTCGGCGTCGCGCCGCGGGGGAGAGTTTTTCGGCGATCAGTCCGTAGCGGTCGGGCCTCTGACCGCTAGACCGTCACATAGGGCTCCGCTTCGATCTGAAAGAGGCGCATGCGGGCGTGATTGTCGGCGAACACCGGGAACACGCCGCGGAGGCAGTATAGGTAAGAACGCTCTCGGGTCGGCGTGCAGCCTTTCGAGTAAAGCGGCTTACGCAGGACCGCGGACGCGATGATTTCGCGGTAGAGAGCCTGGACGAACTCCGGATCCACCGTGTTGCAGACCCACTGATCGCGATAGCTGCGCCGCTCGCGCAGCGCGTTGCGCTCGCCTTGGCGCAGCACTTTGAAATCCACGCCGCCATGCAATTCGACCGGTTCGATATGCTTGCCCCAAGCGAACAGCGGCAACGCTTCTTCGTTCCGGAACAGATCATCCTCGTTCGGCAGGAAGTTGCCGCTGGTCATGCCCGCGTAAATGTTGGCGAACATGCGCACCGGATGGTCATGGGGGATCGCCTCCAAGGCGATGGGCTCCAGGCTCGACCCGCCTTCGCTGTCGACTTCCGAGGTGAACGGATCGGTCGAGGCCGATGGGGCGAAGGGCGACGGCTGTGTTTGCATGTCTCGTCCTCGGAGGAAATCCGCTGTTAGGGCGAACTTACGTCGAAGCCTTGAATGCGTGCTTAACGACGGACGCTGGAAAAGATTTACGCGTACGGCCGTTTCGCGAAAGTCGCTAAAGTTTTACGCGTCGCTCCGGCGCGCCGGTTAAGAACTCCGCTACTCGCATTCCGAATAGCCGCATACGCCGCATGTGGCGCAGCCTTCCGCCCGGCGCAACGCCATCGCCCCGCAGGACGGGCAGGCGGGCGAGAAGCCGCCGGGTGGCGGCGGGGCGGGAGCTTGAGACGGTGTCGTCGGCGGCGCCGCCGCGGAAATCGGGGCGGCCGCCTCGCCGTAAGCCGGGTCGCCGGTGATGGGCGCGCCCGGGTCGAGAAAGCCGATCTCGATCATGTGGCGCTCGATCACGCCGCCGATCGCGGCCAGGATCGACGGCACATAGCCGCCGCCCATCCACTTGCCGCCCCTTGGGTCGAACACGGCTTTCAACTCCTCCACCACGAAGGCCACATCGCCCCCGCGCCGGAACACCGCCGAGATCATCCGCGTCAGCGCGACGGTCCAGGCGTAATGCTCCATATTCTTGGAGTTGATGAACAGCTCGAAGGGACGACGCTGACCGTCGACCACGGCGTCGTTAACGGTGATGTAGATGGCGTGGGCGCTGCCGGGCCATTTCAGTTTGTAGGTCGCCCCAGGAAGCGCCTCGGGCCGATTGATGGGATCCGTGAGCGGGTGCGCGGAGGACGCCCGGCTGGCCGGCGCGGCGGCTTCTGGGGCGTTCAGGGCGCTCGCGGTCGCACCGGCGGAGGGCGCGCCTGCCGCCTCCGTCTCCGTCGCGGGCTCGTTGGGGCGCTCAGTCGACAAGACCGATCCGGTCACGGCGTTTGGGCGATAGGTCGTGCACCCTTTGCAACCACTGTCATAGGCGAGGCGGTAGACCTCTTTGAAGGCGTCGAAGCTGATCTCGGCTGGCGTGTTGATTGTCTTGGAGATGGCGCTGTCGACGTATTTCTGAGCGGCGGCTTGCATGCGGACATGGGCGCTCGGGTCGAGGGTCTGGGCGCTGACGAAGGCCTCGGGCAGGGCCGCATCGGACCCAAACAGCGCGCGATACTGCGCGACGGCGTAATCAACGACTTCCTCTTCGCTTTTGGAGCCGTCGGGCAGCGTCACTTTCCGCCGATAGCTGTGCGCGAAAATCGGCTCCACGCCGGAGGAGACGTTCCCCGCATAGAGCGAGATGGTGCCGGTGGGCGCGATGGAGGTCAGCAGGGCGTTGCGGATGCCGTTGGTTTGGATTTCCGCGCGGATCTCCGGGTCGAGACCTCGGATGGTCTCGCCAGCGAGGTAGGGGCCGGGATCATAAAGCGGGAAGGCGCCTTTCTCCGAGGCCAGCGTCGCCGAGGCGCGGTAGGCGGCGTCCTGCACCGCCTTCAGCCAATGCTCCGTCTGCGCGACGGCTTCATCAGACCCATAAACGAGGCCCGCCATGGCCAAGGCGTCGGCCAATCCGGTGACCCCGAGGCCGATCCGCCGCTTGGCCCGCGCTTCCGCCGCTTGCGCGGGCAGGGCGAAACGGGAGACGTCGATCACATTATCCATCATCCGGACGGCGACGCGGGTCAGATCCTCAAGCCCCTCGGCTTCGATGCGTGCTTGCGGCGTGAACGGGTCCACCACCAGCCGCGCCAGATTGATCGAGCCCAGCAAACAGGCGCCATAGGGCGGCAGAGGTTGCTCGCCACAGGGATTGGTGGCGCGGATCGTCTCGCAATACCATAGATTATTCCGCGCGTTGATCCGATCGATGAAGATCACGCCCGGTTCGGCGTAATCATAGGTGGCGCGCATGATCTGGTCCCACAACGCGCGGGCGGAGACGGTCTTGTAAGTCTCTCCGCCGAATTGGAGACGCCATGGCGCATCGGCGGAGACCGCGGCCATGAACGCGTCTGTCACGAGGACGCTGAGGTTGAAATTTCGCAAGCGCGCCGGATCCGCCTTGGCGGCGATGAAGGCTTCAATGTCGGGATGGTCGCAAGCCATGGTGGCCATCATCGCGCCGCGGCGGGCGCCGGCGGACATGATGGTCCGGCACATGGCGTCCCAAACGTCCATGAAGGAGATCGGCCCCGACGCCTCCGCGCCGACGCCTTCGACCCGCGCGCCATCGGGGCGGATGGTGGAGAAGTCATAGCCGATGCCGCCGCCATGCTGCATGGTGACGGCCGCCTCCTTCAGCATTTCAAAAATGCCGCTGAGGCTGTCGGGGATCTCGCCCATCACGAAACAATTGAACAGCGTCACCTGGCGGCCGGAGCCCGCGCCGGCCAGAACTCGGCCGGCGGGGAGGAATTTGAAATCTTCGAGCGCGCGGTAGAAGCGCGCATCCCACGCGCCCTTTGATCCGGGCACTCCGCTTCGGCCAGGGCGCGGGCCACGCGGCGCCAAGTGTCTTCGACCGTGTCCTCGGAGGCGGCCGAGTATGCGTCGCCCGTCGGCGCGCCGGGGCCGCCAACGCCGCCGTCGTCAAGCCCGGTCGATACGCCCTCGCCGAGCGGGCGCGCGCCTTTGAGACGGTATTTCATGTCCCAGATCTGCTCCGCGATCGGCGCGGCGAAGCGGGAGGCGCTGACGGGCGCGTTCATGCGAATTCCTTCAAGCGGTAGCGGGCGATCCCAGGGAGATCTCCGCATATAGCGTACCGACACAGATTGTGCAGTTCGAGCGTGTTAGCCGAACGGGCGCCGCGAGCCGAGGCGCACCAAGCCGATCGCGCCGACGATGATCACGCCGCAGGCCGCGCCGACGCCGAGCGTCGTGAAGACCGGCGGCCAATCGATGAAGCCAAATTCAGTGAACCCGAGGCCGCCGCCGCCGAGCGCATGCAGGAGCACCGTGGTGGGACCGGCGGCCAGCGGCCCCAGCAACGCGCCCTTCAGCGGCGTGAGGCGCGGCGTTGGCCAAATCGCCGCAAGTCGGCCGCCCGTGTAGGCGGCGGCGGTCATCGCCAGCGTCAGCCCCACAATTTGCGCTAGCATCGCCTCAGCCTCTAGATATGGTGGTCTTACCGGCGTTCGCGCCCGCAGCGTAGGGTGAGCGTCATTTCTAGGCGCGGCCCGCGGAGATGAAAAGGCCGCCGGGCGGCTCTAGGTGTATGATCATCGGGACGCGGCGCGCCCGTTGCGGCACGGAGGGATGAGTTGACAGAAGCGGCGCTGCACCTCGTCAAACTTTGCGTCGGCGCCGATGGCCCCGGCGATCTGATCGCTTGGCACAAGGCGCGGGCGGCGCGGCATGGTCCGCGCTGGACGCCGCGCCATACGACGCGCGCGAAGCCGAAGCGCGCCGCGGAAGTGTTGGCCGGAGGCTCGCTCTATTGGGTGTTCCGCGGCGAAATCCGCGCGCGCCAGCGTTTGCTCGCGGTGGAGCCGGTCACCGGCGCGGACGGCGTGATCCGCCATGATCTCGTCCTCGAGCCGAAACTGGTGCTGACCGTGGCGCAGGCGCGTCGGCCGTTCCAAGGCTGGCGATATCTGGCCGCGGCGGACGCGCCGGCCGATCTGAAGCGGCGTGCGGCGGAGGGCGGCGAGGCGGAGCTGCCGGAGGATCTGGAGCGCGCCCTGAACATGCTGGGCGTCTCCTAGGCCGGTTGTCCGCTTGAATGCGCGAGGACGTCGCGCCAGCTTAGGCGGGGCGGGCGCAGGAGCCCCATGGATGAGGAGCCAAGTCATGCCTCGGCGCTCTGGCGATAGTCGGCCGGTGATGGTGGGCTTTGAGTTCATGGAAGGCCTGGCGGACCGGATGGCCGGCGCGTCGGAAGGTTATCCTCCCTTCAATATCGAGGCGGGGCCCGACGGCGCTTATGCGCTTGTTCTGGCTGTGGCCGGGTTTTCAGAAGATGAGTTGTCCGTTGAGATTTCCGGTGACGACATGTTGATCGTCTCCGGCAAAAGCGCTGTGGACGGGAAGCAGCGCGAATATTTGCATCGCGGCATCGCCAAGCGTCGGTTTCAACGGCATTTCGCGCTGGCCCCTGGGCTTGAGGCTGTGGGCGCTGAACTCGACAATGGGCTGTTGCGCGTGCGCCTGCGCCGAAGGCCCGGAGCCGACGGGGTTCGCAAAATAAAAATCATTCCTACATGAAATGGTCTGACGGCTTCACCATGCGTGCGGTCGATGATGCGGCGCGGCCTTCTCAGGCCTGCCGCGGAGACGTGCGCCGAACAGGAGTGCGACCATGACAAAAGATGCCAAAAAGGACCGCCGGGTCACCGACATCGCCGATTTATGGGACGAAGAATGGGCCGAGGCGGAGGAGGGGTTCGACCCGTCCGACGATGCGGATCCGTTCGGAATTGAGATGTTGTCCTCCGAGGATGAGACCGAGGACAGCGCCGAGGCGCCCGCAAGCTTGACCGGCGACGACAGCGAGATGGCTTACATTCGCGCGGTCACAAAAGCGGAAATCGACGCCGCGCTGCCGCCCGGCGCTCCCGACGGACCGTATTTCGCACTGCATGACGGCGACGGCCGCCCCTTGGCGATCTTCAGCGATGAGATGTCGGCTCAGCTGGCTGCTCGAGCCCATAATTACCAGACGGTTCGGGTTCACTGATCTGGGCTGCTCATTGATCAGAGCGCGCTGATCCCCACCCCGAGGGCGTGCTCACGGCGCGCCTTCGCCGGCGCATGCGACCCGTGGCCGCTCGACAGATCGCTCCGCGCGCTAGCTCGTGGTCTTCCCTGAGAGATCCAAGCGGGCGCATGCTGCATTTCGTAACACCCTCGACGATTTGGAATCGCGCGCCTCTCCAGCTGCGACGGGCGCCGAAGCAATTGCTCGGGCGCGGCTCGACCCCGTGGCCGCGCACAGGGCTCGGATCAAGCCTGTTTTGGCGGTTGGTGTTTGAGAACCCGGCTCCACGGTTCGTGGTGGCGCTGTCGCCGTTTCCCGTGGCGCTGGTGCTCCGGCCCGATTGGGCTTTCGCGCTGGCCCAGGCCCCGCTGGTGATGCTCGGCGTCGTCCTGTTCATCGAGACGTACGTGCTCTCCATCGCCGATCCGGCCAAACGTCGCGCGCTGGTGGACGAGGTGACGGCGGCCAAAGGGCTCGACCGCCTCGTCCTCCGCGGCAAAGCGGCGCTGACGGAAATCTCCGCGGCGCGGGGGCTCACGGATGGCGAGACCCATCTGGTGATCGAGCAGTCCGGGCTCGCGCGAGCGCCGGTGCTGACCCTGATCTCGGTGCAGCGGTCGACCGATGACAGCGGTTTCCTGGATCTTGGCCCGGAAGAGCGGGCGCAGATCGCCGCCACCCTTTTTGATGACGCGTTCAGCGAGCGCGATCTTCAACGCATTAACCTGGCGCAAAACACCTATCTTCGCTCCGTCGCGCTGGAGGCGCGCAGCGTCTCCGCCCATGCGCGCTTGGCCGCGATGGCGAAGGGACGCTGATCTGCGGATGAGGCGGTGGAGGGGGGACGCCGCTCGGGGCCATTGAGGCCCCCACGCGCCGTTCGCGATCATGGCGACCGCGGCGCGCTGCTTCTGGGCTTGAGCGTTGTGGGAACGAATTCGCGCTTCAGCCCACCAAACGGAGGGGGACGTTCCCCTCCGCCCAGAGCCGCTTCGCCCCCGCCGCCTCGACGCATCGCGCGGTCGCCGCAAGGGCGCTGACGCGTCGCCTCCGCCGATAACCCCGGGCCCCGCCCCCCCGATCCGCCGCCGCACCGGGGGCGAAGCGGCTCCGACCGGAGGGGAACACGAGACCGCAGCGCCGCTTGGCGCGCAACGGCGATGGCGCAAGCGCTGTGTAGGGCGGGCGGGCCGGTTAAAGCTCGCGGGTCCAATACTGCATTTTGTGCGGGGTCTCATGGTCGGCGCCAACCTCGCGCCACTCCAGCTCTGCGATCGCCTCGGGCAGGGGCGCATATCCTAAGGCGCGCCAATAGGTCTCGACGCCGGCGCGATCGACGCCGCGCTGACGGTCGTCTTCGGGCCGGACAACGGCCAGGAAGGCGCAGAGCCGGGCGCCTTGTCGGCGCGCCTCTTCTTCGCGCAGCTCAAAGAACCGGGTGCCGACGCCGAGGCCGCGATAGGTGGGCTGCAGGACGCTTTCGCCGAAATAGAACACCTGATCCGCGGGAATGCGGCGTTCGATGAAGGGCGCTTTCCAGGCCGCCTTTTCAAAGGCGAGCGACACGCCGGTCGCGGCGCCAACCAAGCGCTCGCCGTCAAAGGCTCCGACGATGGCGGACGACGTTGTGGCCGCAAAATCCAGTAGATACTTACGCTCCGCCTCGGGATCGCCGGCGTAGAGATACGGATATTCACGGAGGATCTCGATGCGCAGCGCCGCCACCTCGCGGAGCGCCGCTGTTCGCGCGGGGCCAGTGAGCAAACGGACTTCAGGCGCGCCGACCGCGCTCGCCGGCTCGTCTGGGCCAGGATCGAGGGATCGGTCCGCCTGACGCATCGAGAGCCCTCCCCGCCGCCGCATCCGCTGGCCTTCTCCGCCCCATGGCGGGCCTGCGCGGTTGGCCCGCGTTGCATTCGGGCCTCGACCTTCTAAGGTCACTCTGGCCGCGAACGCAACGACACGGACAGCGCATGTGGATCATTGCCGACGGCTCAGGAGGCGGGGCCTTATGAGCCTGCGGAGCGACGCCGCCCGGGCGGTTGGCGCGGCGCGGGCGCTGAGAGCGGCGAGCCTTGCGGCGCTCGCATTGTATCTGGCGGCCGCAAGCCCCGCCGCCGCGCAGACGCCGGGGCCGCGTATCGAGCGTGAGATCGATCGTGTCGTCGAGAGCCGCCGCTACCAAACTGAGCTGCCTGAGGAGAGCCCGCCCCCTGAGCCGACCCCGCCTCGCGACCCTGTCGAGCCGGTCGATCTGGGCCCGCTGGCGCAAATCCTCCTCTACGGCGTGCTGGCGGCCGCGGCGATTTTCATCCTCGCGACTGTGTTTGGCGGACGGATCTCCCTGGCGAGGCGCGGGGCGGTGCGGGCCAATGTCGTCACCGCGCAGGACCGCGCCGCGGCGTCGCCCAGCGCCGCCGAGTTGGCCGACGCCGAGGCCGAAGCGCAGACCGCGGCCGCCGAGGGGCGCTTCGCCGAGGCCATTCATATTCTGTTGCTGGGCGCGATCGGACGGTTGCGGGAACGGAACGCGCGCAGCGCCGCCCGATCCTTCACCAGTCGGGAGATCTTAGGCCGCGCCGCTTTCGGCGAGGGGGGGCGGGCCGCGCTCGAGGCTTTAGTGCTGGCCGTGGAGATCAGCCGATTTGGCGGTCGGGCTGCGGATCGGGCGGCCTATGAGCGCTGCCTCGAGGCCTATCGCGCGCTCAGGCGGGCGTTGAGCGGCCCTGGACCGAACAGGCGACCTGCCGACCAAGCGGGCGCGGCCGCCGCCCCTTGACGGCGCGGCTTAGGGAGGGCTGACGACGATGGCCGAGGGCGTCAAAGATCGCGGCGCGCCGAGCGGGGGCGAGGCGGGGTTCAACACCGGCGCGTTGATCGCGGTGGTTTTGATCGCCGCCGCGCTGTTCACGGCGGCGCTGTACGCGTCGCTTGGCGAGCAAACCGGTCGGGACCGAGGCGATCTGCGCGCGCCAAGCGCCAACGGTCAGAGCGCGGTGGGCGTGGGCGGCTTGGCCGATCTCATGCGGGGGCTCGCATGGGAGGTGGAGACGCGGGCCGGCGAGCCGGGCTTTTCTCCAGCCGGGGCGGTGGTGCTGGTGACAGACGTGTTGAACAGCCGCCGATTGGAAGAGGCGGCGGATCGGCATCGAGACGCGGAAGCCGTCCTGATCATGCTGCCGAAATGGCGGATCCGCGAATTGCAATTCGGCCGTCGTTTCGCCTCTCGGGTGCGCCGCGTCCCGCTGTTCTCCGTGCGGGGCGCTGTGAACGGCGCGCTTGAGGCTGGCGGCGCGGCCAGCATCGGGCCATCGCCGGCCGTGCGCCAGGGAGAGAGCGCGAAGGCGCGCCGGGTCGCCATCGGCGATTTGCCGAGCGCGCCGACCCTGGCGGATCCGCAAACCCTGGCCCAGGATGATCGGCTTCGTCCCTTGGCCACCCTTGAGGATGGCTCGACCCTGGTGGCGGAGATCATCGCCGACGATCCATTTGGGCCGCCGATGTTCCTGTTGAGCGATCCTGACCCGCTGCTCAATCACGGGCTTGACGACGGCGCCAATGCGGCGTTCGCGGTTCGGCTTTTCGAGTATCTCGCCGATGGACGCACGACGCTGCTGGCGATCGATCACGGTCCCGCGCCGCGCACCACGCCCGCGTCGTTCTGGTTCGCCATGTTCGAGCCGCCTTTAGCCGCTGTGACATTGGCGATCCTGGCGCTGTTCCTGGTGTTGGGGTTGATCTCGGTGGCGCGGTTCGGGACGCGGGCGACGGACCGGCCGGGCCAAGCGGCCGGTAAAGACGCGTTGCTCGACGCCGCGGCGGCTCTGCTGAGACAAGGCGACGGCGATCGGTTTGTGATCCGGCGCTTCTTCGAGGAGACAGTGCGCGATCTGGGCGCGCGGCTCCAGGCGCCGGCGGGCGCGGACCACGCCGCCCTGCTGCGCTGGTTGCGGCAGATGGAGCGGACGCGCCTCAGCGGCGCGGCGGGCGAACGGCGGGACGGAGCGTCGCTGGAGGCCGAGGTTGAGGCGCTGGTCGCGTCGGGCCGGCCAAACGCCGAGCTGATGACGGCGTTGGCGCAAGAGATTAATAGGTGGCGAGAGGAGATGCTGCGTGGACAGAGGTGACGGCGATCCAGGCGGCGCCCCCCCGACTTCCGGGGTCGCCGGAGGCGCGGCCGAGGGCGTGACCGACCAGGGCGGCGCCGCGGGAGAGGTCCGACGGCTGCAAGCGCTTTTAGCTGCGGAGATGGACAAGGCGGTGGTTGGACAGGCCGAGACGCGCCGCCTGTTGCTGATCGCGCTGTTGGCCGGCGGGCATGTCCTGCTCGAAGGCCCCCCGGGGACGGCGAAGACCCTCGCCGCCCGCGCCTTCGCTTCGGCTCTCTCGCTGAAGTTCGGACGGATCCAATTCACGCCAGATCTCATGCCGGGCGATGTGCTGGGCTCAAATCTTTTCAACTTTCAAACGAGCAGCTTCGAATTGCAGCTCGGGCCGATTTTCACCCAGATCCTGCTGGCCGATGAGATCAACCGGACGCCGCCCAAAACCCAGGCGGCCCTGCTCGAGGCCATGAACGAGCGGTCCGTGACCATTGACGGGGACAGCCGGTCGCTCGGCGAGACGTTCATGGTTGTCGCGACGCAGAACCCGATTGAGCATCAAGGCACCTATCCGCTGCCGGAGGCGCAGCTCGACCGGTTCCTGTTCAAACATGTGCTCGACTATCCCGAGCGGGAGGACGAGTTGCGGATCGTGCGCACCCATGGCGCGCCGGACGCGGCGGCGGACGGGCTGGCGGAGGTGTCTGCGGTGGCGGCCGAAAGCGAGGTGCTGCGCCTGCGCGACCGGGTGGCGGAAGCGCGCATGTCGGATGAGATCGCCGCCTATGTGGTGGATCTGGCGCGGGCGACCCGCGAGAACGCGGCGTTGCAGGCCGGCGTCTCACCGCGGGCGGCGGCGATGTTGGCGCGGGCGGCCCGCGTCTCAGCGGCGTTGGACGGCCGGGATTTTGTGATCCCAGACGATGTGAAGACGTTGGCGAAGCCGGTGTTTCGCCATCGCGTGATGGTTTCTCCCACGGCGGAGATCGACGGCGTCACCCCGGACGCGGCCGTGGATCGGATCCTCACGCTGGTGGAGCCGCCGCGATGATCCGACCCACGCCGCGGCTGTTGGCTCTGGCGGCGCTCGGCCCGCCCGTGGCGGCGGGGTTGGTGTTTGTCGATGATCGGCTCTGGGTCGCCGCCGCCGGCCTGGTCGCGGCGGTGCTCGCTCTCGCGATTTGGGACGCGCGCACGGGTCTGCGTCCGAGCGCGCTGCAGGTTAGGGTCGAGCCGCCGGCCGCGTTGCCGGTGGGGCTGGCCGGCCGCCGCGTGGAGGCTGACGCCAGTGGCGGCCGTTCCCTTGGCGGGGATGAGAACGCGCCCGCCGGAGCGACGCGGCGTGAGATCGAGCCGGAGGCCCTTCGGCTGATCTTTCACGCGCCGCCAGGGCGCGCCGGGCCGGTGATCGAGGGGCTGCTCGACGTGGGCGATTTACTGGCGCCGCCGCCATCCCTGGCGTTTCGTCTCACGCCGCAGCGGCAGGCGGTGGTGGACGTGCCGTTGACGCCGCTGCGCCGCGGGACCGCCCGGGTCGACCGGCTCTGGCTGCGCTGGCGCGGGCCGCTTGGCCTGGCTTGGAGCGGTCGCGTGGAGGAGCTTGATCTCTCCATTCCCGCCATTCCAGACATCCGCGGCGTCCGTAGGGCCGCCCTAGCCTTGGAGCGGCGCTCGGCGCTGTTCGGCCTCAAACCACAGAGCACCGGCGGCGACGGCGCGGAGTTCGACGCGCTGCGCGACTATAGCCCCGGCATGGACCGGCGCGCCGTGGACTGGAAACGAACGGCGAAACACAGAAAATTGCTGGTCAAAGAGTTCCAGGCGGAGCGCAATCACAACATCATGATCGTCGTCGACAGCGGACATCTGATGCGCGAGCCGCTGCAAGGCGCCCCGAAACTCGACCATGCGGTCAACGCCGGCCTGATGTTGGCCTATCAGGCTTTGGTGGAGGGAGATCGGGTTGGCGTATTCGCCTTCGACGCGGAGGTGCGGCTTCATCACCCGCCGCGCCCGGGCAAGGCGGCTTTTCCTGGGATCCAGAAGGTGTTCTCGGAGCTCGAATTCACGACGGAGGAGACCAATTTCACGCTCGGCCTGACCCGGCTTTCCCATGAGCTTGATCGGCGTTCCATCGTGATCCTGATCACCGATTTCCTGGACACCGTGTCAGCGGAACTGATGATCGACACCTTGGCTCATCTGGCGAAACGCCATTTGATTTTGTTTGTGGCGCTGAAGGATCCGGGCCTCGAGGCGGCGGCGTTCGGCCAGCCGGGCGACGCCGACGCCGTGGCGCGGGCGGTGGCGGCGGCGGCGGTGATCCGAGAGCGGCGCGCGGTGCTGGCGCGGCTGCGCCGGCTGGGCGTCGACGCGCTCGACATTGCGCCGGCGCGGCTCAATGCGACGGTGCTTAGTCAATTCATGCGCGCCAAGCGCCAAGACGACCCGGCCGCGGCGTGAGCTTGTCCGAGCGATCCGCCCCGCGCACCCCAAGCGGTGAGACGTCATGAGCCCCCCTCCCAGCGTCCCAAAAGCCGGCCAAGCCCAGGCCGCCGCGGCGTCCGCCCAAGCCGCCGCCGCATCCGCTTCCGGCGAGGCGTCCGCGGGGCCGATGCTGAAGAGCGCGCGGTTTCGTCAGGAGCGGGAAGCGTCGTGGAAACGCCTGGAAGGCCTCCTGGCCAAGCTGGAACGCTCCGGTCCGGGCGCGCTCACGCCCGAGGAGTTGATCGAGGCGCCCCAGCTCTATCGCTCGACGCTCTCCTCCCTTTCAGTGGCCCGAAGCTACGTGTTTGACGGGCAATTAGTGGCGTATCTGGAGAGCCTGGCGACCCGCGCGCATCTGCTCATTTACGCGCCGCGGGAGCGCTTCTTCGGCATGGTGGCGCGCCTCGTGGGTGTGGAGGCGCCTCGGGCGATCCGCGCGCTCTGGGCGCCGATCCTGATCGCCGCCGCCATGTTCTTCCTTGGGCTGTTCATCGGCCGCGCCCTGGTGCTGTCAGACCCGACACTCTACGGGGCGCTCGTCTCCGAGGGCATGGCCCAAGGGCGCAGCCCGGAAGCGAGCCGTGCGGAGATGATCGACAGCATTGACGGGCATGAGGCCTCCCTGGAGAACCTGCGGAGCTTCGCCCTGTTCCTGCTCAACAATAACGTCCTCGTGGCGCTGACCGCGTTTGGCTTCGGCATCGCGCTGGGCTTGCCCACCATGCTGATCTTGTTCCTCAACGGCGCGCTTCTGGGGGCGATGCTGGCCGCCTTCGCGACGCATGGGCTGGAGGCCGAGTTCATCGCCTGGCTCACGGTGCATGGCACCACAGAGCTCACCGCGATCATTCTCGCCGGGGGCGGGGGGCTCGCCATCGCCGGCGGCATGCTGTTCCCACCGCCTCGGCAGTCTCGCCTATCCGCCGCCGCGGTGGCCGGGCGACGGGCGAGCTTGCTGGCGTTGGTGGCGATCATCATGCTGTTCGTCGCCGCGTTCCTGGAGGCTTTCGTCCGCGATACAGTCACCGACTACCAGCAGCGCCTGCTGATCGGTGCGGTCTTCGGCGCCTTTTGGCTGGCGTATTTTGTCGGGTCTGGGCGCCGTCGCGACGCGTCCAGCGCCGGGTCGCGCCCGCAGCGCGAGGCGCGCCCATGAGCGCGACCGCCCAACCGCCCCGCGCGGCTGAAGGGGCGAAGGCCGCCGTCTCCGCCGTGGGCGCTCCGCGCCCGGGCCGGGAGCGCGCCATCGTGACGCCGGACGGCGTGCGTTTGACCGTGCGCATCGCCGATCTCTCCTCGAGGCTGGGCGCCGCTTTGGTGGATCTGGGCGTCATCCTGATCTCGGTGGTCCTCTTGATCACGCTCGCCGCCTTCGCCTTCAACGTCTCCGGATCCCTGAGCATCGATCTGGCGCTCCTGGCCGTGTTCCTGATCCGCGTCTTCTATTTCCCGTTCTTCGAGATGAGTTGGGCGGGCCGCACGCCGGGGAAGCGCGCCATGGGCGTGCGCGTCATGGACCGCAATGGGGCCGGGCTCACCGGCGAGGCGGTGTTGGCGCGCAATCTTGTACGCGAAGTGGAGTTCTTCCTGCCGGTCACCATCGCGCTGGCCCAGCCGGACATCACCGGCGTCGCCTGGGCGAACACCGCCGCTTATGTGTTTATCGCCCTCGTGATCGCCCTGCCGCTGTTCAATCAGGAACGGATGCGCGGCGGGGATATCCTGGCCGGCACTTGGGTGGTGTTCGACGAGCGGCCCGACCTTGCGCCGGATTTGGCGGCCGACCCCGGGGAGGCGGCGGAGCTCTACAGCTTCACGGACGCGCAGCTTCGCACCTATGGCGTTAAAGAGTTAGAGACCTTGGCCGCTGTGCTGCGGGACAGTTCGCCGACGGCGGCGGAGTTGCAGGCGAAGGTCGCCGCCACGATCCAGAAAAAGATCGGCTATCAGGCCGCGCCGGGGGAGACGCCCCACGCCTTTCTCTCGGCGTTCTACGCGGCCTTGCGCGGCGCGCTGGAGAAGCGCAAAGCGGCCACCGGCTACGCGCCCGAAGACAAGCATGCGGGCGCGAAGGGCGGCGGAGGCGCATGAACCGCGCGACCGCGCGCTTATTCAAACACTTGCGCGTCTTGCAGATTGCGCCGGTCTTTCTCCACCGAAAGAAGGAAGTAAGCGGTGGCCGGGATCATTAGGGAAAACGCGCTCACCGGGGCCGAGGCTACGGCGCCGACCGCTTGGATGGTCCGCAATCCCTCCTCTGGCGAGCCGCCGCGGATCACCGGCGTCATCAGCAGCGCCACCAGCCCCCCGATCACCAGGGAGGCGAGCAAGGTGCCAATCACCAGCGCGACGAACACGCCCAGGATCGTCATTCGGCTGCCATCGGTGAGAAAGATCGACCGCCGGATCGCTTGGAGCGGCCAAGCGCTCTCCGCCACCGCCACATTCCAGGCGACGAAAAAACGGATCATCAGCGCGAAGACCAGCGTCAGCACCAGGATGAGGACCAAACTGTTCGCGGCGTCGGCGGACGCGCCGAGCGCCAGGGGGAGGGCCGCGGCTGGGACGGTCAGCAAAGCCAACCCTGCCGCCAGGGCGAGGCCCAGCGCCACGCCATGGGTGATCGAGCCGATCCCATGGCCCAGCGCCGCGACCAAGGAGATCGGCGCGCCCCGCAGGCTCGAGACGACGCTGTAGGTGAAGCTGCCGATCATGGCCGCCGTGACCACCAGAGAGACGAGCACCGCGACGCTGATCCATGTCCCGAATTCTTGCGGCGAGACCTCGCCCCCTGCGGCGGCGGTCATTTGCAGGGCGCCCACGGGCGTGAACAGCTGCAGCATCAACCCGGGCGCGGCGTAGATCAGCGCCAGCGCGCAATAATGGCCCGGGCGATCAATGAATTCGTCGACAGTCAGACGCAGCAAAGCGGAGAAGGAGAACGGGGGCGGCGTGGCGAGCGCGGTCATGGGGCGAGGCTCCTGCCCTGAATCCTGGCGAAAACAATCTGCTCGGAACACGGCGAACAACGGCCGAAGTCAAGCGCTCTGTCTCACGCACGCCCTCACCCGCCGTGACGCCGCGTCCTGCTGGGCGCCCGCCCCGTTGCGATTTAGTCCCCTCCGTTTGGAGAGTTGAGCGACGAGAGCCGCTCAACGCGCTTATCCCGTGGGTCAGATCACCGCGCTCGCCGGCGTCGCGAACGGCGCGCGGGGGCCTCAATGGCCCCAAGCGGCGTATCTCGCCTTAGGGCTGGTCATCTTCGTCTTCGTCGTCGAGGCCGCCATCCGGATCGCGGACGTCCCGCTCCATGGACAGGAGGAAGTAGCTGACGATGGGCGTCATCACGACCGCGAGGCTAAAGGGCAGGGCGGTGAGCGACATGGCGAGCTGTGGGATCAAGGGCCCTGCTCCAGAGCGGCCGGCGGCGTCCCGCCAGTAAGGCGAGGTGTTGTCCACGGGCGGCGGGCCGAACGTCGCGGCCGCCCAAAAGGCGGCCACCGCGCCCGCCACGGTGATCAACGCCAGCACCGCGGCGATCAGCGCGATCTGGGGTCGGACGCCGCGGGTGAGCGCGAAGGATCGCGCGAAAGCGCCGATGGGCCCGCAGCCCTCCGCCATGGCCACCGGCCAGGCGACGAACAGCGGGGCGGTCAGCGCTTGGGCCACCATGAAGATCGCCACCAGCACCGCCGCCGCCCCAGGCGTCAATTCATCCTCCGAGCCGATCTGGAGCCCTGTGATCAGCACCGCGATCATCACGATCAAGAAGGCGGGGATCAGCGCCGCGAAGCTGGCGAAGCCGTATAGCGTCGCCATGCCCGCTCCCATCACGGCCCGGCTCGCCCCCTCCCGAAGCGCGTCCCACAGCGGGATTGGTCGTCCCAACAGGCTGCTGATCACTGCGTAGGTGAACGCGCCCAGCATGGCGCCTTGGACAAACAACAGCGCCGCGGCCATGCCCAGCGCCAGCAGCGCCGCGTCGCCCAGGCTGATCTCGATCACTGCGAGCGACACGCCCATGACGATGGCGGGCGTCGAGAATAGGCCCATCAGGCTCACGTAATAGACGCGGCGCCGGTTGAGCTCATGGAGGGTCAAGCGCGCCACGGCCATCGGCGTGAACCTCGGCGGCCCCGTGTCTGCGGTCCCAGCTGACGTGATCCCAGACCCCAATGCGCGCGCCCCAGCTTTGCTCCCTGCGCCCGCCCGCCTCTTTGGAGACCGGCGCGCTCAATCGCCAGCCGGGTCCCCGCGGTCGCCGGAGCGGTCGTCATGCTCCATGGAGAGCAAGAAGTAGCAGACCACGGGCGCGACGAGAAACAGCAGACCCAGGGGCGCGAGCAAAAGCGCACGCAACACCTGAGCCGCCCAGGTCGCGTGATACTCCGAGCCGCCGAGCGTCAGCGGGCTTTGGCCTCCCGTCGAAAGCAACACCGCCGCCGCCAGCACCGCAAGCGCGATGGCGGTGAGCGCGACGATCAATAGCGAGACCTCGGCGCGGTGGGCGCGCGTCAAATCCAACGAGCGCAGGACGGCCTTCACCGGACCGCAACCTTCCGCCATGGCCACGGGCCACATCAAAAAAAGCGGCGCAGTGAAGGACTGCGCCACCAGCAGCATCAGAGCGATCACGGCCATGGATTTCGGCGCGAGGCCCGGCTCGCCGCCGACGCGCACATCCGAGATCAGCAGCGCGACCATCACCAAAATAAACGCAGGCAACAGCGCGGCGATCACCAAACCGACATGAAGCAGCAACACGCCCGCGCCGACCAGCGCCCGCTTGCCGCCTTCTTTGATCGCTTGGAGCAGGGGGATCGGGCGATCCAGGAGCGCTGTGATCACGGCGAAAGTGAAGGCGCCGGCCGCGCCGCCTGCCGCCATGAGCGCCAAAAGCAGCGTGAGGAGATGGTGCGCCGGCGCGTCGATGCGCAGCAGGTCTAGCACATGCCAAAGGCCCATCGCCGGCGCCAGGAACACGGCGAAGGCCGCTGCGTAGTAATCCAACCTCTGGCCGATTTCTCGATAGGTCAGCAGCAGCGCCCGACCTGCAGTAAATTCGCTTGATTGCGCGCCTGCGCTGGACGTCGCCATCGTCCGCTCTCCCCCGGCCTGCGCGCGGTCGCCGAAGCGACGCGCCACTGCGTTGAGGCTCGTTCGCTCCGTCG
>JBCCTM010000020.1:0-18102 GCA_039198535.1 Pseudomonadota bacterium | reverse complement strand
CGGGATCAGCAGCTCCTGGGCTGGCGCGCCGCCGCCTTCCATCTGCGCGCGAAGCGTGGCTTTCAACCGCTCATAGACCAGCCGCTCATGGGCCGCGTGTTGATCGATGATGACGGCGCCGTCCGCCGTCTGGGCGATAATGTAGGTGCTATGAAGCTGCGCGCGGGCGGCTCCAAGGGGCAACGCCATGGCCGCGTGATCCGGCGGGGCGGCGTCTCCGGCGGCGGAGGCGTGCTCGATCAGCGCGTCGGTTCCGTGGCCTCCAGGCGTCGCGGCGCTTGGCGCGTTCCAGTCACCTTGGGAGAAAGGCGCGGGGATCGCTCGGCTCGGCGGGCGATAAGCGCCGGCCGCGGGCGCGCGAAATGCTTCAAAGGCCGGGGCCGCGCCGCGCCCGGTTGCGCCAAGCGCTCCGACCTCGCCCAGCGCGTGCGCCGCGCCGCGCCCCAGCGCCGTGTCCGGGCGGCAACCGGCCTCGGCCAGGGCGTGTCGCAGCGCCCCGATCACCAAGCCGCGCACCGTCCCCTCCTCGCGGAAACGCACCTCGGTCTTGGCCGGGTGCACATTCACATCCACCCGCGTCGGATCCAGCGTTAGATACAGCGCCACCATCGCATGACGGCCCGATGGCGTCAGATCGGCGTAGGCGGCGCGCACCGACCCCACCAGCGCCTTATCCCGAACGGGCCTGCCATTGACAATGAGATGTTGGGCCGCCGTGGTGCGTCGATGCAGCGTCGGCAGGCCGGCGTAGCCTTCCAGGGTGAGCCCCTCCCGCTCGGCCTCGATCGCCAGGGCGTTTTCGGCGAAATCGCGCCCCAGCACTCGGCCCAAGCGCTCCAGGCGGCTCTCGGGACCGGGCGCCCGAAACAGGCGCCGCGCCTCCGCGCCTTCGCCGTCTCGAAGCTCAAAGGCCACCGCTGGCGCGGCCATGGCCAGGCGCTTCACCGTCTCGACCACGGCCTGCGCCTCGGCGCGCTCGGACTTCAAAAAGTTTAGGCGCGCCGGCGTCGCGTAAAAGAGATCCCGCGCCTCGACGGTCGCCCCTGTCGGTCGCGCCGCGGGCTCCGTCTCGCCGGGCCGCCCCGCCGAGACTTTGATCCGCCAGGCCTCCGCCGCGCCTCGGGCCCGCGCAGTCAAGGTGAAGCGGCTGACCGCGGCGATGGAGGGCAGCGCCTCCCCGCGGAAGCCGAAGCTGCGGATGTCCAAGAGATCGAGGCTGTGATCCGCTCCCGCGGCGAGCTTGGAGGTGGCGTGGCGCTCCAGCGCGAGCGGCAGCTCCTCCCGGCTGAGGCCGCAGCCGTCATCCTCGACCCGGATCAAGGCCCGGCCGCCTTCCGCAATGGTGATCACAATGCGCTGGGCTCCGGCGTCCAGCGCGTTCTCGCGCAGCTCTTTGACGGCCGCCGCGGGACGCTCGATCACCTCGCCCGCGGCGATCCGGTTCACCGCGGCCTCCGGCAGCCGCCGGATGATCGGCCGCGCGGCTTCCCCCGCGGCGTCACGCTTATCTTGAGTGTCGGCTTCCATCAGACGCCATATCTAGCAGAAGCCGGGCAGATCGCCAAAGACGCTGTGACGCCGCTCAGGGCGTCGCCGTCTCCAGCTCCGGACGCCCCGCGATGGCGAAGAACAAATCATCCGGCTTCAACAGCCTGGCGGCCACGCGTTTCACATCGTCCAGCGTCACCGCCTCCACCAAGGCGTTCCTGGTGGCGATGTAGTCGATCCCGAGATCGTCAAGCTGCGCCTGCACCAGGAAATTGGCGATCTTGGCGTTGCTGTCGAAGCGAAGCGGGTAGGCGCCGGTGAGGTAGCGCTTGGCGCCGTCCAGCTCCTCCGCGGACGGCCCTTCCTCGGCCATGCGCGTCCACTCATCGCGGATCACATCAATCGCCTCGGTAACCTTGTCATTGGAGGTGGAGACGTAGCCGACATAGAGCGCGGCGCGGTCCATGGGGCTGAGGAAGGAGCCGACGCCGTAGGTCAGCCCGCGCTTTTCCCGCACCTCCTCGGTCAGCCGGGAGGAAAACCCGCCGCCGCCGAGGATGTAATTCATCACATAGGCGGCGATGAAATCCGGGTCGGAGCGGGGCACGCCGCCATGGCCAAACAGCAACGTGGATTGCGGCGCGTCGAAATCGACCACCGTCTTGCCGCCGGGCGCGGAAGGCGGGGCCTGCGGAAGCTCCGCCGGGGCGGCGTCCGCGCCCGCCAGATCGCCGAGCACGGCGTCGAGCATCGGGCCAAGCTCCTCCGCCGTCACCGCGCCGACCACGCCGACTTTCATGCGGCTGCGGTTGAGCAGTCGAGGCATCGCTGCGCGGAGATCCTCCGCGGTGATCGAACCCATGCTCTCAATGGTGCCAAGCCGGGGCCGGCCATAGGGATCGCCCGGAAACATGGCGCCGTAGAACGCGTCATTGGCGAGACGGTTCGGATCCTGAGAGTGCTGGCGAAGCACGGAGCGGTATTGCCCCATCACCTTCTCCAGCGGCTCTGCGTCGAAGCGCGGTTCATTCAGCGCGGCGCGGAACAGCTCGAGGCTCTCCTCCCGCTTGTCCCGCAGCATCGTGAGCTTGGCGCCGATGGTGTCCCGGCCCGCGGAGAAGGAGATCCGCGCGGCGATCTCATCTTGGCGCAGGCTGAAAGCGGCGCTGTCATAGGGGCCCGCACCCTCGTCCAACATCCCCGTGAGCAGTGCGGCGAGGCCGGCCTTGCCGTCCGGGTCCAACGACGCGCCGCCGATGAACGAGATCTCGATGGAGATGATCGGCAGGCCCTGCTCCTCCACCAGCCACGCCTCGACACCGCCTGGGCTGGTGACTTCCTGGATCTGCGTGCTGGCCTGAGCGACGCCGCCGTCCATCGCCGGCGCGGCGGAGAGGATCATCGCCGCGGCCAGGCCGCCTGTCACCCCGCTCGACCTAACCGCGGGCGTCATCCTGTGGCGCGGCGCGCCGTTCCACTGATCTCCAGCGCTCATCGTGTGGCGGCCTCTTCTGCGGTGTCCTCGATTGGGGCGGTGGAGAGGAAGCCGGTTACAGCGCGACGGCGGTCGAGGCTCTTCGCGGCGGCGACCACGGCGGCGGCGTCCACCGCCTCGATCCGCGCCGGCCAATCCCGCACTTGTTCGATGCTCATGCCGATGGTCAGCGCGGAGCCATACATCCGCGCCAGCGACGCTTGGCTGTCCTGCTGATAAATCCGGCCTGAGATCAGCACCATTTTCGCGCGGGACAGCTCGTCTTCGGTCGGGCCTTCCTCGATCAGTCGGGCCAAGACAGCGTCGATGCGGCGTTCAAGCGCCTCAAGCTCCACGCCGTCGGCTGGCACGCCATAGAGCCCAAACGTGCCGTCATCCACGGCGAGCCCGCTGTAATACCCACCCGCGTTGAGCGCGACTTTCTCGTCCTGCACCAATTCGCGGTAAAGCCGTCCGCTGGCGCCGCCGCCCAAGATCTCGCTCAGCACGTTGAAGGCCTCGGAGACGCCAGGCTCGGCGGTGCGGTACGACGGCGCGAGGTATTGCCGCGTCACAAAAGGTTGCCGCACCCGCTCGTCGGTCATGGCGATGCGCCGCTCGGCCAATTGCGGCGGCTCCTGTGGCCGGATCGGCCGGGTCCGGCCGGCGGGCGCCAGCGGGCCGTAATGCTCCTTGGCCAGCGCCTCGACCTCCTCCGGCGTCACGTCTCCGGCGACCACGAGGATCGCGTTGTCGGGCGCGTAGTGCCGTTGGTAGTGCGCCAGCGCGTGCTCCCGGTCGAGCTTCTCGATCTCGTCGCGCCAGCCGATCACGGGCGAGCCATAGGGATGGTTGAGATACAGCGCCGCTTGCAGTTGCTCATAGAACAGGGATTGCGGATCATTGTCCGTGCGCGTGCTGCGTTCTTCCAGAACAACGTCGCGTTCGGTGGCCACATCCTCTTCCGTCAGCCGCAGATTGACCATCCGATCGGCTTCCATGGACATCACCATCGCGAGCCTGTCCTTGGCGATGCGCTGGAAATAGGCGGTGTAATCATACGACGTGAAGGCGTTGTCCTGCCCACCATTCTCCGCGACGATCTTTGAGAAACGGCCCGACGGAATGCTGTCGGTGCCCTTAAACATGAGATGTTCGAGGAAGTGAGCGATGCCGCTCTCGCCGCGGATCTCATCGGCGGCGCCGACCCGATACCACACCATATGCGTCACGACGGGTGCGCGCCGATCTTGGATCACGACGCCCTTCATCCCGTTCTCCAAGGTGAAGCTGTGGATCGGCGGGGAGACGACGGAGCGCCCTGGCGCGCTGTCGATCGGGGCGGCGTCTTGCATAGGGGCGGCCTCAGTTGACGGCTCGGAGGCGGATGCGCCTCCGGCGAAGGCGACGAGGGTGAGCGTCGCCGCTGTGAATAGAAAGAGAGATATGGCGGCGGCGGGTCGGTCCAAGGGCGTGGCCCAAACCGTCCGGCGTAGAATCCCGTGACACACGGCTATTGCGTGGCCCCCGTCTCCCCGCGCTTACGCCGCGCCTCCTCGACCAAACGGTCAACCTCCGCGTCAGCGTCAAACGGCGCCGTGTCCGGTTCGTCGCTGCCAAGGAGGCCGTCCAGAAGCCGGACTTCCCGATCCGCGCCCTCCGCCTCAAGCGCTTGGCGGATCTCGGGGTCGGCCTGACTGGCGCCCGCGGCGGCGAGGAAGGACGATTCGCCGGCGCTCGCCGTGGCCGCCGTCGCGGTCGCGTTCGACGCATTGCCGCCCGTCAGGACGGACGCCGCCGTCTCCGTCGGGGTCGGGTCCACCAGGCTAGGCGCGCCCGGCCGCGGCGTCGGCAGCGCCGACATATCGGATGGCATCTGCAGCGGCCGCTTCTTCACAACTGTGAATTCGTCCGGGCCGCGCTCATCGAAGCCTGCCAGCGCCCGCACATCCAAGCCGTCTGACCCACAAGCCGTTAGGCCAGCGACCAAACCGACCGCCACCGCAGCCCGCCAAAACGCGACGCCGGCGCGCCGGTGGCTCGGGGCTTGGCGAGCGCGATCACAAAGCTTGCGGTCGAAGGAAGATCCCTGTGGCATGAAACTCCCCATCTCTTTTGATCTGCTGTTCGATTTGAACTGGGACGTGCGTAAGGCGCGGGGCGGCGGCTTGTCCACATTCGATCAATCTCAAGGCGCCCGGGTAAGAAGCGCCTAAGGGTCGCTCGCCGCCTCGGGAGGTGGGTCGGGCTCTCCCTCCGTCCAGGTGCTCCAGATGATGAACGCGGCGCCGGCGAAGACGCCCACATCGGCCAGATTGAAGGCGTAGGGATTGCCGATCCCGCAGCAATCCATGTTGATAAAGTCGACCACCGCGCCGTTGATTAAGCGATCCAGCGCGTTTCCGAGCGCGCCGCCGGCGGCGAGCCCGCAACCGAGGCTCGTGCGCCAATCATCGGTGCGGGCCGCCCAGATGAACAAAAACAGGCTCACCACTCCCGCGAAGGCCGCGAGGGCGAAGGGCTGCCACGCCGCCGAGCTGGAGAACAGGCCGAAGTTCACGCCGCGATTATAGGCCAGCACCAGATTGATGAACGGGCCGACCTCCAAAAACTCGGAGCGCCGCCCGAGCAACAGCACTTCCATCACCACCCATTTCGAGAATTGGTCGATGGCGAAGACCAGAGCGGCGACGCCAATGGCCGGGAAAATACGCATGGTCAGGCTCGCAATGCAGGGTCAGGCTCGCAATGCAGGCGCGCGCAGATCGGCGCGCCGGTCGTCAGCGGGAGCGTCGGGCTCGGGTCTGCGGCGCTATTCGATGAGCTTCCAAAGGCGGTTTCCGCCGCCCGAGCCGAAGCTCTGCGGACGCGGCGGCGCCCCACAGCGCCGCGCCATGCGCTTGGCGACCGCGTTTTCATAGTCAAACAGCGCGCTGTCCCGAGGATCCTTCGGGCGATTGGGACCGATGGCGCGATAGTTGGTGCGCGCGATGGTGTTGAGCACCCGGTCCGCCTCGGCGCAATTCAGCGACGCGACCGGTGGCAATCTCAGCTCATGGCCAGACGTGGTGCGGAAAGAGCGATCCTGCGCCTGCGCAGACCCACCGCTCGACATCGCCGCTAGGCCGGCGAGGCATACCGCGAGACATACCCGTCGCGCCCCCCGCCTCAAGGTTTCGCTCATTCCGCTCTGTAACTCGAACATCCGCTCCGCACGCCGCTCTGCGTCTCTGGGACGCGATGTGGTGCGCGGCGGCGGCGGCGAAATTGGGGCGCGTTGCCCGAGCGCCCACGGATGCGGCGGCGCTGTTGTAATTTTGTGGCGGCGACATGGCGCACCCAAGCCGCCGCCGGTCGCTGGTCAGCCCAACGCTGCGGCGCAACGCGCGCAAAGGTCAGGGTTTTCCAGCGTCCCAACCTCCTCCGAGATCCGCCAACACCGCAGACATTTCCGCCCCCGGGCCAATGTCGGCGCCACGGCAACGCCGGGGGCGTCAGCCACGGTGAACACGTCATCGGGAGCGGGGTCTTCGGAGAGTGTGACGCCCGAGACGATCAGGATGTCGGCGAGGCTGTCGTCCCCGCTCACCCCGTCCAGCGCCGACCGCAATTCTGGATCGGTCACATGCAGCGTCGGCGCGGCCTCCAGGGAGGAGCCGATCCGTTTCTCGCGCCGTTCGATCTCCAGCGCGCCGTTCACCGCCCGTCGCGCCGTCCGCAAGAGCGCCCAACGGGCGGCGAGCGCCGGATCGAGCCAGGAGGCGGGCGTCTCTGGCAGGGTTTGCAGGTGGACAGAGGCGCGCGGGTCGTCGAGCGGGACGCCGCTTTCATCGCCCGCGGTCCCAGCCCCAGCCCCGGCCCCATGGCGGGACAGCCAAACATCCTCCGCCGTGAAGCACAGCATGGGCGCCAGCCAGATCGACAGGCGCTCGAACAGCGCCTCCATTACCGTCCGGCACGCGCGACGCCGCAGGCTGTCCGGCGCGTCGCAATAGAGCGCGTCCTTGCGAATGTCGAAATAGAAGGCCGACAGATCCGTCGTGCAGAAGCTGAACAGCGCTTGGAATAGTTTGGGATATTCAAAGCGCTGGTAGCCCTCCCGCACGATGGGGTCGAGCTCAGCGAGGCGATGCAGCATCAGCCGCTCAAGCTCCGGCATATCCTTGGGCTCCACCCGCTCCGACGCGTCGAAATCCTTCAGCGCGCCCAACAGATAGCGCAGCGTGTTGCGGAGGCGGCGATAGCTGTCGGCGACGTTTTTCAGGATCTCGGGACCGATCCGCTGATCTTCCATGAAATCCGACTGCACGACCCAGAGCCGCAGGATGTCCGCGCCATACTGCTTGATCACATCCTGCGGCGCGACGCCGTTGCCGAGCTTCTTGGACATCTTGCGGCCGTCCTCATCGAGGGTGAAGCCGTGGGTGATGACCTTCTGATAGGGCGCGCGCCCGCGGGTGCCGGCGGCTTGCAGCAAGGAGGACTGGAACCAGCCGCGATGCTGGTCCGTGCCCTCGAGATAAACCGAGGCCGGCCAGATCCCGTCGGGCTCGCCATCGGCGTCGAGGCGCTCCGCCAACGCGAAGGCGTGGGTCGAGCCGCTGTCGAACCACACGTCGAGGATGTCGTCGACCTTCTCCCACTCCGCCGGATCGTACTCCGGTCGAAGGAAGCGCTCGGCCGCATCGTCGCGAAACCACGCGTCCGCGCCCTCGGCCTCGAAGGCGGCGACAATGCGGTCATTCACAACCTGATCGCGCAGCAACTCCACTTTCTCCACGCCCTTATCCACAGATTTACGCATGAAGCAGGTGAGCGGGACGCCCCAGGCGCGCTGTCGCGAGAGCACCCAATCGGGCCGGTTCTCCACCATGGAGCGGATCCTGTTGCGGCTCGTTGCCGGAAACCACTCAACATGTTGATCGATGGAGGTGAGCGCCAGCTCGCGGATCTCATGGCCGTCGACGCCGGGCGTGTCGTCCTCCATGGGTTTATCCACCGCCACAAACCATTGCGGCGTGTTGCGGAAGATCAACGGCGCGCCGGAACGCCAGGAATGGGGATAGGAGTGGCGGAGCTTGCCGCGGGCCAGAAGCGCGCCTTCAGCGGACAGAGCCTCGATCACCGCGCGGTTGGCGTCGCCTTCCTTGCCATTGGGCTTCAAGATCCGCTTGCCGGCGAACAGCGGCACATGCTCCGCGAAGGCGCCATCGGCGTCGACATTATGGGTCAGCCGATCGAGCATCTTGTTTTTGACGAACAGCTCGAAATCGTCGGCGCCGTGGCTAGGCGCGCAGTGGACGAAGCCGGTGCCCGTCTCGTCGGTGACGAAATCCCCTTCGAGCAGCGGCACTTCATAGTCCCAAAAATCGCCGCCGCCCTCGACGCGGTGGAGCGGATGTTGGCAGACCAGGTTTGACAGCTCGCCGGAGGGCACGTCTCGCAAGCGCTTCCAGCCCGCCACGCGGCCTTTCTGGAAGCCCTCCTCGATCAGCCCATCGGCCATCACCACCCGGTCTCCGGGCGTCGTCCAATTATCCTCCGCCGCGTCCGTGACCTCATAGAGCCCGTAGGAGACGCGGCTGGCGTAAGCGACCGCCTTATTGGAGGGAATGGTCCAAGGAGTGGTGGTCCAGATCACCACCGAGGCCCCGTCGACGCCGTTCGATCCGCCGCCGCGCACGGGGAACTTCACCCAGATCGTGTGGCTGTCATGGTCATGGTACTCGACCTCGGCCTCCGCCAAGGCGGTCTTCTCGACCGGGGACCACATCACCGGCTTTGAGCCGCGATAGAGCGTCCCGTTCATGACAAACTTCATGAAGTCCCGCGCGATCACCGCCTCCGCCCCATGGGCCATGGTGGTGTAGGGCCGGTCCCACTCGCCGAGCACGCCGAAGCGCTTGAACTCTTCGCGCTGCACGTCGACCCATTTCTGGGCGAAAGCCCGGCACTCGGCGCGGAAATCGTTGATCGGGACTTGGTCTTTATCCTTGCCCTTCTTCCGATATTGCGCCTCGACCTCCCACTCGATGGGCAGGCCATGGCAATCCCATCCGGGGACATACCGGCTGTCATACCCAAGCATCTGATGGGAGCGGACCACGATATCTTTCAGGATCTTATTGAGCGCGTGGCCGATATGGAGATGGCCATTGGCGTAGGGCGGGCCGTCATGCAGCTCAAAGCGCTCCCGCCCGGCGGAGGCGGCGCGGAGGCGGCCATAGAGGTCCATCGCCTCCCAGCGGGCGAGCCATTCGGGTTCGCGCTTCGGCAAACCGGCGCGCATGGGAAAGTCGGTTTCAGGCAGGAAGACCGTATCGCGGTAGGCGGACGGGGTGTCTTGGGCGCACATGGGCGGCCTCTCATTTGGCGTCGGGCGCCGGAAAGGTCGGCGCGTTGAACGGACTGCTGAGGAAGGTAAGGCTTCTGCGGATCCCGACCGCCGCCGGCTGGCCCAAGCGCGCCGCAAGGGGCGCGAAAGGCCGAAGCTCAGGCGGTCGGGCGACTAATTCGCCCAGTGAACCCTATGCGCCGCGTCATCTCCATGCGCCGCCCTTATCAACAGGCCCCCGCGCGGTCCAGCCGCCGCTGCTTCACTCGCACAGTCGCGGCATGATCTCGACGAGATTGCACGGGCGATGGCGGATATCGAGCTGGAAACGCAGGATGCCGTCCCAGCCATCTTTGCAGGCGTTGGGCGAGCCCGGCAGCGCGAACAGATAAACGCCGTCGGCGACGCCGGCGCAGGCGCGGGACTGCATGGTGGATGTGCCGATTTTCTGAGCGGAGATCAAATGGAACAGCGCGGCGAACCCGTCGATCTCCTTTTCGTAGATCTGGCGATGCGCCTCCACGCTGACGTCGCGGCCCGTGAGCCCCGTGCCGCCAGTGGAGATGATCGCGTCGACAGCGCCGCCGTCGATCCACGCCACGAGCCGCGCGACGATGGACGCCTGATCATCGGCCACGATGGCGCGGTCGGCCAGCACATGGCCCGCCTCGGCGATGCGGTCGGCCAGCAGGTCTCCAGAGCGATCATCCGCAGGGGTGCGCGTGTCCGACACGGTCAGCACCGCGATCCGCACGGGCTGAAAGGCCTGGCTCTCATCGATCCGACCCCCTGAAATCATGCGCTCGCCTCCATTTCCGCGAGCCGCGCCTGCAGAGCCAGGAGATCCCGCCAGGCGAATTGCTTCATCTCCGGCGAGCGCAGCAGATAGGCAGGATGCAGGCTCGCCAAGCACGGAACGGCGGCGCCGCCATCCAACAGCGGATGGTCCGTCCAGGTTCCGCGGAAACGCGTGACGCCGGTGCGCGCGCCCATCATGTGCTTCGCCGCGGCGCCGCCGAGGCAGAGGATCGCCTTAGGCCGCGCCAGGGCGATGTGGCGATGGAGAAACGGCAGCAGGATGGCGACCTCTTGATCGTCGGGCGTCCGGTCGCCGAGCGGTCGCCATGGCGTGAGGTTGGTGATGTAAGCCCCGGCGCTCGGCTCCGCGCTCTGACGGTCTCGACCGATGGCGGCGAGCATCCGGTCAAGCAATTGGCCGGAGGGCCCGACGAAGGGCTTGCCGGTGCGGTCCTCCTCCCGCCCCGGCCCCTCGCCGATCACCATCAGATCCGCGCCGGGATCACCGTCTGAGAACACGCAGTTTTTCGCCCCGGCTTTCAACGCGGAGCCGTCGAAGGCGCGGACGGCCTCCGCGAGCGCGGGCAGATCCGGCGCCGCCGCAGCCAAGCGCGTTGCCTCGGCAACCGCCTCCGCCCCATCCCAGGCCCCGGCGGTTTGGGAGACGGCGGTCGTGGCCTGCGCCTCGCGCCGCCCACCATTATCCCCGCCCCCCGTCGCCCCTTCGCCCCGGTTCGCGCCGGCGCGCCGGCGGGCCGCCTCCGCTTTCGGCGTCTCGCGGCGATCAACGGGCTGTTCTGAAATCGTTTCGTCAACGCCCGCTTCAACCTGCCAGCGCAGCGCTTCGATTAGCGCTGTTCGGAGCTCGGGTTCCGTAACGACAGTCTTGCTCGGCTCGCTCATCCCAGGCTTTCTAAGGCCGCACGCGTCGCGCGAAAAGTGCTCGAACGACTGGAAATTCGTTGTGAGGGGCTACCTCTCGATCCTGAGCAAACTCGCGAAAAGAACTGTGGCGTCAGAAACGGGCCTCTCCCTTTCGGGCGGCGGCGGCGATCGCGAGCCAGCAAAGGCGTGAAAAAAAGGGACGACACGCAATGGAACGGGAAGCGGTTGAGTATGATGTGGTGATCGTCGGCGCGGGCCCCGCTGGCCTGAGCGCGGCGATCAAACTCAAGCAGCTCGGCGGCGACGACATCAGCGTCGTGGTCCTGGAGAAAGGCTCAGAGGTAGGCGCGCACATCTTGTCAGGGGCGGTGATCGATCCCGTTGGCCTCGACGCTTTGATCCCCGACTGGAAGGAAAAGGGCGCGCCGCTCAACACCGAAGTGACGCAAGACCGCTTCTACATGCTCGGGCCGAATGGCGAGCTGCGCTTGCCCAACATCATGATGCCGCCGCTCATGAACAACCACGGCAACTACATTGTCTCGCTGGGCAACGTGTGTCGTTGGCTCGCCGAGCAAGCGGAAGCGCTCGGCGTAGAGATCTTCCCCGGCATGGCGGCCAGCGCCTGCGTGTTCGATGACAATGGCGCGCTGAAAGGCGTCGTGGCGGGCGAGTTCGGCCTTGAGAAAGACGGCGCGCAAGGGCCGAGCTATGAGCCGGGCATGGAATTGCACGGCAAGTATGTGATGATCGCCGAGGGCGTGCGCGGCTCGCTCGCCAAAGAGCTGATCGAGAAATACGATTTGGACAAAGATTGCGACGTCCCGAAATTCGGCGTCGGCATGAAAGAACTTTGGGAAATCAAGCCGGAGAACCACAAGCCCGGGCAAGTGACCCACAGCTTTGGCTGGCCTTTGACGTCGGACGTGGGCGGCGGTTCGTTCATGTATCACATGGAGAACAATCAGGTCTCCATCGGGTTCGTGGTGCATCTGAACTACAAGAACCCCTATGTGTTCCCGTACATGGAGTTTCAGCGCTTCAAGCATCATCCGCTGATCGCCGAAACGCTGAAAGGCGGCAAGCGCGTCGCCTATGGCGCGCGGGCGATCACCGAGGGCGGCTGGCAGTCCGTGCCGAAGATGAGTTTCCCGGGCGGCGTCTTGCTCGGCTGCGCCGCTGGCCTTGTGAACCTGCCGCGGATCAAGGGCACCCATAACGCGATGCTGTCAGCCATCGACGCGGCTGAGGCCGCCCATGAGGCGATCCAGGCGGGCCGCCAAGCGGACGAGTTGGCGTCATTCTGGGAAGCGGTGAAGTCGGGGCCGATCGCCAAAGATCTCAAGCGCGTTCGCAATGTAAAGCCGCTCTGGTCCCGTTTCGGTCTCTGGGTCGGCGTGCCCCTAGGCGCGGTCGACATGTGGTGCGCCCAGCTGACCGGGTGCAACATTTTCGGCACGCTCAAGCACGGCAAGACCGACGCGGAAGCGACGGGCAAGGCGGAAAAGTTCAAGCCGATCGATTACCCGAAGCCCGATGGCGTGTTGTCCTTTGACCGCCTGACCAACGTGTCGTTCTCCGCCACCAACCACGCCGAAAATCAGCCGAGTCACTTGAAGCTCGGGGATGAGACGGTGCCGGTGGCCAAGAACCTGCCGCTCTATGACGAGCCCGCCCAACGCTATTGCCCCGCCGGCGTCTACGAGATCGTTAAAGAAGACAATGACGCGCGCTTTGTTGTGAACAGCCAAAACTGTGTGCATTGTAAAACCTGCGACATCAAAGATCCGTCGCAGAATATTACCTGGGTCACTCCCCAGGGCGGCGATGGGCCAAACTACCCAAATATGTAAGCGCCCCGCGCCACCAAGACCTTAGAAGCGTCCTCGTCGATCATGTCGGGGACGCTTTATTTTTGGTCATCAAACAAAATTTAGCGGTTCTGGCGATCAATCATCTTGCCGCGCACCGCGCATCGTCACAGTGTTTGCGTCAGCGGTGCGCGGCGGGGCGATGATTAGGAGCTGTTCATGCGGAAGCGTGGTTTTGGAGATCGGGCGCGCGCGCATCACGCTGGGCGCTCCCGCCTCGATACGGCCTCGAGACCTCCCCGACGCTCAGTCTTCAGAAGCCTCATGCTGGGCGCGGCGACGGCGATCGCGCTGGTGTCCGCGCCGCTCCAAAGCGCGCAGGCGGACACCCTGGAAGGCGCGATCCTACGAGCCCAATACGCCGTCCTGAATAATGACTTCGCCTCCGCAGCGCGCTTCCATCGGGAGGCGCTCGCCTTCGCGCCGGACGCGCCCGAGTTGTTGCGACCGGCGTTTTACTTTTCTCTCCTGGTCGGCGATCTCGGCGCCGCGGCGCGTGTCGCCGGGCCAGCCGCAGCGGTTGATCCGACGGACAAAATGGCCCGCCTCGCCATGATTGCGGAAGCGCTGCGGGATGGCCGTGGCGCGGCGGCGGAAGCGCTGCTCACCGATCCTGCTGCTCTGGAGAGCCTTCTGCCCATCACGCGGCGCATCTTGCTCGGCTGGGCGGCCCATGTTCAGGGCGAGCCGGAGCGCGCGGCCGAGGTGTTCACCGCGCCGCCGCCCGCCATCGCCGGACATGGCGGAAGCGACACCAGCGCCCAGGAACGCGCGCTCGCGACGGCCTATGAACTGTTTGGGCAGACGCATCTTGGGCTGATGGCCGCGGCCGATGGCGATGACGCCCGCGCCGTCGAGGCCTTCGCCGCCGCCCGTGAAGCAGCCGGAAACTATCCGCTGCGCACAGGCCTTGAGGCCGCCGGCGCGCTGACGCGGCTCGGCCAGGTCGAGGAGGCGACGGCGATCTATGGGGAGCTGCTGGCCCGGCTGCCGGACAATCCGCTCGTGATCGCCGCTCTCGAGGCGTCGGAAAAGGGGGCCGAGCCCACGCCCTTTGTGCGGCATGGGGCCGACGGCGCGGCGACCATGCTCTACGAGATGGGCGTGAGCCTCGGGGCGGAGCGCTCGGGGGCGGACCTATCGATCTTCTACCTGCAATTGTCGCGTCGGCTGAAGCCTGACTTTCCCCAGGCGCGGCTCTCGGTCGCCGGCGCGCTCGTGGACGCGTCGCAATATCGCCTCGCCGCCGAGACCTACGCCGGCGTCTCCTCGACCTCGCCGTTGGCGGAGCTCGCGCAGATCGGCCGCGCCGAGGCGCTGGCGCGGGCCGATGATCGGGACGAGGCGCGGGTTGTGCTCAACAATCTGATCGCCGCTGGCGGTGACAGCGCTGCCGCGTATCTGACCCTCGGCGCCATCGAGGCCGCTGATCGCCGCTCCGCCGCCTGCGCGAGCGCCTACGCCCAAGCGCTGGACAGGCTCACAGACCCGAATTGGCGGATTTTCTATCAGAAAGGGGCGTGTCACGAGCAAAATGGCGATTGGCCCTCGGCGGAAGCGGCCTTCACCGCGGCGCTCGAGATCGAGCCGCGGCAGCCGGATGTGCTGAATGATTTCGGCTATGGCCTAGTGGTGCGCGGAAAGCGGCTCGATGAAGCCCGCGAGATGCTGGAGATCGCTGTCCAAGGGCGGCCCGATAGCGGCTACATCGTCGACTCGCTCGGATGGGCGCTCTATCGCCTCGGCGATTATGAAGCGGCGGTGGTGCAGCTGGAGGAAGCGGCGCATCTGGCGCCTTCAGAGGCGGTGATCATCGACCATTATGGGGACGCGCTCTGGCGGGTCGGGCGGCGTTTGGAGGCCCGGTTCCAATGGCGCCGGGCGCTGTCCTACGAGCCCTCTGACAAAGAGCGGGCGTTGATTGAACGCAAGCTTGAAGTCGGACTGGATGTGGCGTTGGCTGAATTGGGACCGAACGCAATCGTGGATCTCGATCAAGCTCAGGACCGCGTGCAGGAAAAGGTTCAAGCCCCTGAGCCTGAGGCGGAAGGCGCGGGGCCGCCTCATGACGGCTAATTCATGACGGCGAGATCACCAGGCTCGAGCCCGCGCTTCGCATGGGGCCAGGCCGCGGACCCATCGGGCTGAAGGCGAGGCCGGCATCATTACTGATCCATCTCGGCGAGAATTGACGGCCATCGCCAGGGCCAAAGTAAACCTCACGCTGCATGTCACCGGGCGTCGCGCGACCGACGGCTATCATCTGCTCGACAGCCTGGTGGTGTTCCCCGACATCGGGGACCGCCTCACCGCGCGCCCGGCCGATGAGCTAACCCTGAGCGTGCTCGGCCCGTATGCGGGGCCCGCTGGGGCTGGAGCGGACAACCTGGTGCTTCAAGCCGCCCATGCGCTCCAAGACGCGCTCGCCGCTCGCCGAGGCCTTCGCCAGGGCGCCGCGCTCGTCCTGGAAAAGAGGCTGCCGGTGGCCAGCGGCGTTGGCGGCGGCTCCCCCGCCGCCGCCACGGCTCTGATCCTGCTAAACGACCTTTGGGGCGCCGCCTTCTCGAGCGCGGAACTCGCGTCGATCGGCCTGCGCCTCGGCGCGGATATCCCGGTGTGTCTGGCCGCGCCGGCCACAACATGGATGCGGGGCGTCGGTGAGCAACTCGCCGCGGGGCCAAGCCTGCCGCCGTTCGCGCTGGCCCTGGTGAACCCAGGCGCCCCCGTGGCGACGCCCGCGGTGTTCAAGGCGCTGAGCGGGCGCTTCAGCGCGCCGCTCTCCCCTGCGCCGGAGGCGTTCGCCGACCTCACGGCGCTGACCGAATGGCTGGACCGCTCCAGCAACGATTTGGAGGCGCCGGCCCGGGCGCTCGCCCCGGAGATCGACGCCGCTCTCGCCGCGCTCCAGGGCGCGTCAGGGCGCCTGATGGCGCGGCTCTCTGGGAGCGGAGCGACATGCTGGGGGCTGTTCGCGCACCCTGCGGAAGCACGGGCGGCGGCTGAGGCGATTTCGGCGGCGCATCCGGCGTGGTGGACCGCGTCCGGCGCGGTCGGCTGAGGGATTCTGGAGCCTAGCGGGCGCGCTCCACCACATACTCCGCCACGTCTTCGAGCGCGTCGCGATGGGCGCCGGCCGGCATCGCTAACAGCGCCGCCGACGCGTCGTCCACGATTCCACGCGCCCGCTCCAGCGTCTGCGCAAGCGCGCCGCGGCGGCGCAAGATTTCGATCGCCCGCTCTAAATCCGCCGGTTCCTGATCGCGATTTCGGATGCACCGCTCCCAGAAGCTCCGCTCGTCAGCGTCGCCTTGCCCGTAGGCCAGCAGCACCGGGAGCGTCGCTTTGCTTTCGCGGAAATCATCGCCGACGGCCTTGCCGAGCGCCGCGTCCGCGTCCACCCCGCCATAATCCAGCACATCATCCACCAACTGGAAGGCGACGCCCAAACCGCCGCCATAGGTGCGAAGCGCGTCGATTTGCGGCTCCGGCGCGCCGGCGATCACGCCGCCCACCTCCGTGGCCGCCTCGAACAACGCCGCCGTCTTCGCGGTCACCACCTGCATATATTTGCCGTCATCCTCGGTGAGATCGCTCACCGTGGAAAGCTGCAGAACTTCGCCCTCGGCGATCACCGCCGAGGCCGTGGAGAGGATCTCCAAGACGCGCAGCGATCCGGTCTCCACCATCAGTTGGAAGGCGCGGCTGAACAGAAAATCGCCCACGAGGATGCTAGGCTTGTTGCCCCAGACGATGTTGGCGGCGTCTTTTCCGCGGCGGCGCACGCTGCCATCCACCACATCATCATGCAGTAGGGTCGCCGTGTGGATGAACTCCACTGTGGCGGCGAGGCGGCGATGATGCTCGCCGCCATACCCACACATCTGCGCGGCGGCGAGGGTGAGGATCGGACGCAGACGCTTGCCGCCGGCGCTGATCAGATGTTCAGCCAAGGCTTTAATCAGCGGCGCGGCCTCGGAGACCATGCGATTGCGGATGATCTGATTGACCGCCTCCAGATCCTCGGCGACCAAGGCCTGCAGACGGTCGAACGCGGCGACGCCTTTCTCGCGCGGGCGAATGAGGTCTACGTTGCTTTCGAGGAGGCTGTCCGGCACCGGCCGCTCCGTTTTCCTGCTGTCGATCAATGCGTAAGCCGGCGATCCGGCGCGCTGATCTAGGGAGAGATCATGGAAGAGATCCTGCGGACAAACGACCCAGCGCTCTTGTCCTTCGCCATGGCTATCCTCTCCGGCGAGGATATAGAGGCGGTTGTTTTCGACGTCCACATGAGCGTGATGGAAGGCTCCATCGGTGTCTTTCCAAAGCGACTGATGGTCGCGTCTGAAGACGCAGTGGCCGCCCGTAGCATCTTAAATGACCACGAATTGGAAACGACGCCGCCCGCTTGACGCCGTATCCGCTGGGGCGCCGCTGGCGGGGCCGCCTGCGCGGCCTTCAATGGCGGACGAAGGAGCGCCAGAGGGAGCGCGATGCATGGAGCTGGGTATAGCCAAGGCGCCTTAAGCGAAGATGCGTTGCTCGGCGGCGCTGTGACGATTGTGCAGCCCCGAGAGGGCTTTAGGGCCTCCACCGACGCGGTGCTGCTCGCGGCGGCCTGCCGCGCTGAGCCCGGCGCGCGGGTGTTGGATGTGGGCTGCGGCGTGGGCGCGGCGGCGCTGTGTTTGGCGTATCGTCGGCCAGGGCTCGCGCTGGAGGGCTTGGATATCCAAGAGCCGCTGATCGAGCTCTCTCGGCGCAACGCGGCGCGTAACGGGCTTGGCGGCTGGTTGGCCCATTGCGCCGACATCCGCGACGCGCCGCTCTTTGTCCGCTCAACGTCCTACGACCACGTGCTGACGAACCCGCCCTATTACGCCGCGGAGAGCGGCCCGGCCTCGCCGTCCACCGGGCGGGACGTGGCCCATCGGGAGACCGCGGCGCTGGGCGATTGGTTGGATTTCTGTCTTCGGCGCCTGAAGCCTCGCGGGGCGCTCACGGTTATCCAACGGATCGAACGCCTGCCGGAAATGCTCGCCGCCCTGGAGGGACGGGCTGGCGCGATCCGCGCCTTGCCATTGAGCCCACGCCGCGGCGCGGCCGCGAAGCGCGTGGTGGTGACGGCTGTGAAAGAAAGCCGGACGCCTTTCACGCTCGTGGCGCCGCTCGAGTTGCATCGCGGCGTCGAGGGAGAAGACGCGGCGCCGTTCACACCGGAAGCCCAAGCCATCCTGAGAGACGGCGCGCCGTTGGTT
>JBCCTM010000019.1:0-18628 GCA_039198535.1 Pseudomonadota bacterium | reverse complement strand
GAGCGAGTGCGAGCTGGGCCCTTCATTGGAAGGGGAGCCGACGGTTCGGTGTTCGTTGCGGTAAGTAAGAGACCCGCGGGGCGTGCGCGTCCGGCGGGTCTTTTGTTTTCGGACGCGGAAACTGGCGCGATGAGGCCGGGCGTGACGGGGTTGCGTCCAGGGCGGTTCTGCGTGCTGTGATCGTGAAGTCGGCCGATCGTAGGGCTCAAGCACCGCCCGCTTTCGCCGCTGTTCGGCGCGAAGCTCGAGGCGGTTGCGCGCCAAAACGGCGATGGCGCGGCCCCACCATGTGAGCCTTCTGAGGTTCAGCACATGTCGTGGCCCATCTGTGGTCTGGCGCACCATTCGACGCAGAGTATTTTGTAGGATGCATGAGCTGAGGCGTCCTGCCCTGTGCGATGGTCATCCCTCTACTTCGATTGCTCGGTGCGCCGCGTTGCGCGCCTTATACTGCGGGGCGATCGTCTGGCGCGGCGCTCGGGCGCGCGCCGTTGGCCGCTTCCGGCGCGCCCTTTGCGGCGGCTCCGCCTGGCATCGGACGCTGCGTCTCTCGCGGTTTGAATTCGGCCGACGCATGATAACCCTCGCCGGCGCGCAGCCGTGTGTCGCGCTCAGACGGGGGCGCTAGAAGCGAGCGCTGAAGGGACGATTGGGGGCGGCCTTGGCCGGGGTCGCGGGGATTGTGATGCGGCGCGGCGTAGCGCTGGCGGCCGGGGGCGCCTCGATCGCCGCCGGGCGAGGACGGTGCAAGGCTGCGGGGCGCTTCGCGCCCGCTGGATATGAAGCGTCGGTCTCAGGACGCTCCCCCGGCTTCCGCTCATTTGGCGATTGCACCGTCTTATGGGCGCGCCGGTCGAGCATCGCCTCCATGGAAACGGGGGCCGCCCCTACGACCCGCCCATCGCTCGTTTGTGCGGCGACGGCCGCCTCCACGGCCCGGTCCACAGTCCCGTCGGTGGCCTGGTCCGCGGCCATGGGCGGCGTAATGAGCCCGGCGGAGATGATCAGCTTAGCGGCTTCCTCGACAGTCATATCCAGCACATGGACATCTTTAGCGGGCACAAATAGTAAGAAGCCGGAGGTCGGATTGGGCGTGGTCGGCAAGAAGACGCTGATCATTTCTTCATTGGGGGCCGCCCGGGCTTTCACCTCGCCTTTAGTGTCCGTGGCGATGAAAGCGATCGACCAGACGCCCCGCCGCGGATACTGGACCAAGCAGGCGCGATCGAAGGATGCGCCCGACTGCGCGAAGATCGTCTCGGCGATCTGCTTGAGCGCGTTGTAGATGGAGCGGACCACCGGCATCCGGTCCACCCAACCTTCGCCGACCCGCAGGATCTCTCGGCCGAAAAAGTTTTTCGCCAAGCCGCCGATGAATACGACGAACACCACAAAGATCAGCACGCCGAGGCCCGGAAGAGAGAAGGGCAGGATCTGATCGGGTTGATATTCGGCGGGGACCAGCGGCAATACCGCCGGCAGCACGGTGCTGTCGACGAAGTCCACGATGAACCAGGTCAGATAGACCGTAATCCCAATGGGCGCGACGACCACGAGGCCCGTGAGGAAGTTATTGCGGAGACGGGTGAGAAAGGAAGCCGGCCGTTGCGGTCGCATTTTGCGCGCGCGTCGCCCGGCCTTTCCGTCGCGCGCCGTCGCTGCGCCCGACCCGTCCTGCGCCATGGCGCCGGGCGCGCTGGGGCGCTGAGGCCCGCCGGGGTGCTGGGCCGCGGCGACCCGCCCGGCTTTGCTTCGCTTCGCCTTCATGTCTCGGGCCTTTCCGACGGGGCTTCATCAGCGCCGGTCCGACGCGGAGCTCCCGGAGATCCATCCGCCGCCCGCCACCAGCGTCGCGCGCGTCAATACCCGCGGTGTCGGGCGACCAGATGGCGCAGCGGTCGCCCAGCGCGGTCCTCAATGATTTGACGAATGATTGGTAAAGACGCGGTTTCCGGCCGCGTCACACTGGCCACATGCGGCGTCACTAAGACACGGGGGTGCGTCCAGAAGGGGTGGCCCGCCGGCAAAGGCTCGCGATCAAACACGTCCAAGGTCGCCCCGCCGAGACGCCCCGCGCCGTCCGGCGGGCCGAGCGCGTTCAGGAGCGCCGCCTCGCTCACGATCGGCCCGCGCGCCACATTGATCACATGGGCGCCCGCCGGCAGCGCCGCGAGCTCCGCCGGGCCAAGCAGCCCCGTCGTCTCCGCCGTGAGCGGCAGCAACACCACGAGGATCTCACTCCGCGCCAGAAATGCCGGCAGCGCCTCCGGCCCGGCATGGGCGCGGACGCCCTCCGGCAGACCATCGCTTTCGCTTTTCGGGCTGCGGCTCCACCCCGCGACCTTGAACCCAAGGCCCGCCAGCGCTCCGGCCACCGCCATGCCCAGCACGCCCAACCCCATCACGCCCACGGGCCGGCGGCTGGCGAGCGGCGGGATGCGTTTCTCCCAACGCCCGGCGCGGTCGGCGGCCAGGGTCGCGCTTAAATCCAAATGCGCCCCCAGCGCATGCGCCGCGACATACTCGATCATGCCCTGGCGGAGCCCGGGCTCGACCATCCGCGCGACAGGGATGTCGTGCGGCAGGTCTGGCCGCGCCAGAAGCCGCTCGACGCCGGCCCAAAGGGAGAGGATCGCCCGCAGATTGGGAAAGGCGGAGAGATCAATCGGCGGCCCGTCCGCGTCGAACAGGAGGTAATCCACCTGATCTGGCGGCGCGGCGTCCGGGTAGAGCGCCAAATCCATCTCAAGGCCCAACTCCGCCGCCGCTTTGCGCAATTCGGACGCCCAACTCCCGCGCGCCGCGGCGCCGCCCGCATAGAGCACGCGCGCAGGGCCGCGCATCCGGGACCCCATCAGCGTCGTCTCATCGGGTCGTCGCGGTGGACCATGGCGCAAAGCGCGAGGCCGAAGCCGAACAGGATCACCATCATCGACGTTCCGCCGAAGCTCACCAGCGGCAACGGCACGCCCACCACGGGGGCCAGGCCCATCACCATCGCCATGTTGATCGCGAAGAAAAAGAAGAACGTCGCCAACACGCCGCCCACCAGAAGCCGCCCGAAGCTGGATGCGATGCCGAAGGACGACGCCGTGGCCACCATCAGCGTCACCATGTAGAGCGCCAATAGTCCGATCCCGCCGCGAAAGCCGAATTCTTCGGCGAGGGAGGCGAAGATGAAATCCGTGTGCGGCTCAGGCAGGTAGAGCAGCGATTTCTGCGAGCCTTCGAGGAAGCCCTTGCCGTCTAATCCGCCGGAGCCGATGGCGATCTCGGATTGGCGGATGTTATAGCCCGCGCCGCGCAGGTCGGCTCCCGGGTTCAAGAAGGTTTCGATGCGGCGATACTGGTAGTCTTTCAGGATCTGCCAGTCCGTCCCGCGGCTGACCGCCACCGCGTAGCCCCCGGCGGCGGCGCCAAGCAACACGGCGCTGAAGAACCACCAGGAGACCCCGGCGAGAAACATGACCACCCCGGCCCCCAAGATCAGCAGGAGCGCGGTGCCGAGGTCGGGCTGGCTCGCCACCAGCGCCGCGGGCGTCAGCGCCAGGATCAGCGGGGCTGCGATCCAAAGCGGGCGGTTGACGCGGTCCGGCCCTAACCAGTGGTAATAGGCCGCCAAGGCCAATACGAGCGCGACCTTCATAAATTCAGAGGGTTGCAGCCGGAGGGGGCCGATCTCAAGCCAGCGCTGCGCTCCGCCGCCGATGCTGCCGAACAGCTCCACCGCGATGAGCAGCCCGAGCGCCAGCGCATAGATCAGCCCCGCCATCAGCCGCCACAGCCGCAGATCAATCAGCGCGATCAGGATCATTGCGCCGAAGCCCAGCGCGAAACGCACGATCTGCACCCGGGCCCAAGGGTCAAGATCGCCCCCGGCCACCGAGTAAAGCATCAAGAAGCCGATGCCGGCGGTGGCGGCGATCAGCGCCACCAACAGCCAGTTGAGACGCAGTAGCTTCGCGCCCAGCGACAATTCGGGCGCCTCGTAATAACGCCCGCCGCCGGCGGGCAGGATCGACATGCTCATGGCGCGCCTCCCTGCAGCGTCCTTCGTCTGGCTCGCCAGCGCGCCCCCGCCATCGCCTAACCGTCCGTCGGCTCAAACGCGCCCAGGGGCCGGCCGAGATCATCGGCGCCCCAGAGCGCTTGGGCCGCCTGCCGCTCGGCGCGTCGCGCCTCTTCCTCACGGCGCGGGGCGCCGGGCGGGTAGGCGTCGAGCGGCGGCTCGCCATTCCAGAGGGCGCGCATGAGCACGTCCCGCGCCACCGGCGCCGCCGCTTTCGACCCGCTGCCCCCATGCTCAACCACGACCGCGATGGCGTAGCGCGGCTTGTCCAGCGGCGCATAGGCGACGAACAGAGCGTGATCGCGCAGCCGCCAGGGCAAATCCTCGTTCTTGCGCACGCCGGTCGCTCGCTCGGCCTCGGTGATGCGACGCACCTGGGCGGTGCCGGTTTTGCCCGCGAGCTGATTGACGGGATCGTCGATGCGCGAGCGAAAGGCGGTGCCGCCTTGCTCATTGCTAACCGCGTTCATGGCGTCGAGCGTCAGGTCGATATGGGCCGTGTCAACGCCCAGCGGCTCGAAGCGCGGCTCGTCGGCCAACACGCCCGCCCGCCGCCTGATCAGCCGAGGCGTCACCTTCCACTGGCGGTTCGCCAGACGCGCTGTCATCACCGCCATTTGCAATGGCGTCATCAGGAGCGCGCCTTGGCCGATGCCGATATTGAGCGTGTCGCCGCCGGACCAACCCCGTCCCCGCTCGGCGCGCATCCATTCAGGCGTCGGCAGATTGCCGCGTTTCACGTTTGGGATCTCGATCTCTGGCCGCTCGCCGACCCCAAACGCCGCCGCCATCTCCGCGAGCTTTCGGACGCCGACCCGTTTCGCGGCTTCGTAGAAATAGACGTCGCAGGATTTTTGGATCGCCGTTTTCAGCCGCATCGGGCCATGACCTTGGCGCTTCCAGCAATGGAAGAAACGGTCGCCGAGCCGCATGCGACCGCTGCAATAGATCGTCTCATTGGGCGTTATCGCGCCTTCGTGGAGCGCTGCGATGGCGGTGATCATCTTGAACGTCGAGCCAGGCGGATAAGCGCCGGCCACGGCCTTGCTCCGGAGGGGGTCGTATTCATCGTCGCGTAGCGCGTTCCAATCGTCATGGCTGATGCCGAACACGAATTTGTTCGGGTCGAAGGCTGGCGCCGATGCGATCGCCAGCAGATCGCCATTTTGGATGTCCATGAGCACCACCGCGGCGCTCTCGCCTTTGACGCGCTCCATGGCGTAGCGCTGCAGCCCCCGATCGATCGTGAGCTCAAGCTCTTCTCCCGGCCGCCCTGGGTCCCGGCTCAGTTCGCGGATTTCGCGCCCGCCTGCGGTGATCTCGACCCGGCGTTCGCCCGCGGAGCCGCGCAGCGCGTCCTCGACCGCGCGCTCCACGCCGTTCTTGCCAATCCGGGCGTCGGGCAGGCGCAGCAGCGGATCGCTCGTGGGATCGGCGTCGATCTCCCGCTGGGTGACGGCGGCCACGTAACCGATCACATGGGCGAGCGCGTCCCGCTCAGGGTAGTCGCGCACCCAGCCCGCTGAGGGATAGACGCCGGGCAGAGCCGGAGCGTTGGCGTTCACGCGGGCGAAGGCGTCCCAATCGAGGTTCTCTTTTAACGTCACCGTCTCAAAAGCGCGCTTGCGCCGGAGTTTTTGTTCGAAGCGCCCCAGCTCCCAATCGGAGAGGTCCATGAGACGCCGCAGCCGGGCGATGGTCTCCTCCATGCTGTTGGTCTGCTCGCGAATAATGTCGATCCGGTAATTCGGGCGATTGACCGCGAGCGGCAGGCCGCTGCGGTCCAGGATCGCGCCGCGCTCCGGCGCGACGGGCTCTGGCTTTATGCGGTTCTCTTCCGCCAGCGTGGCGTATTCGGCGCTCTCCACCAATTGAAGTTGGTAGAGCCGGCCGGCTAGCACGCTGGCGACGCCGAATTGGGCGGCGAACAACAACAGCGCACGGCGATTGAACCGCGCATGCTGATCGATTTCTCCACGGTCGTCGAACATGGGCCTTGTGTGGTCCTTGGTCTCCAGTTGCCGGCTGACGGCGGCCAGGCCGCCGCTTCAGAAGGTCAGATGGCCAAACCGGCCGTCATCGACTTGCGCGCCGCTCAAACGCCGCAAGGCTGCGGCGAAGACGGGGTAGAGCGCAATGGCGATGGCCAGGCGCTGCAGAACCAGGGCCAAAGGCGCGCTGTCAGCATAGGTGACCGCCATGAGCAACAGCACAATCCCTTCAAACGCCGCCGCGGCCCCGGCGAAACGCACCCATTCCGCGACAAATAAGGTGGGCGGCCGCCGTTCTGCGGCGAAGCGCGTCGCTTCCACAACCGCCAGCAAGGCGAACAACTCCGCGCCAACCGGCCCATCGCGGAGGAGATCATGCAAGAGCCCCAGTGTGAACACCAGCAGCGGCGGGGTGCTCCAGGGCCAGCGCACCGCGAAAAAGCACAATGTGAGCAACAACCAGTTCGGTCCGAGCAGCCACGGCGCCGGCCCCGCCACGGGCACGAGGCTCGCCACCAGCGCCAGCAGGCCTGCGCCCAACGGCCAAAGAGCGGCTTGAACACCGCCACGCCTCGCCAGGTCCCGACCACCCAAGCCGCGACCACCCAAGCCGCGACCACCCAAGCCGCGACTGCTTAGGCCGCGCTGATGCGTGTCGCGCCGGCTCACGGGCGGGCTCCTTCGCTCGTCCCCGCACCCACGGCGTCATCCACCGCCGTGGGATCAGCGCCTAAGCCGTCACTGAGGGGATCGGCGTCCCCCTGCTCGGCTGCGCGGAGGATTAGGCCGCTCTGTCCGGTGTCCGGCCCCTGCCCAACGCTGCGCAAAATGCGCAGGAAATCCAAATTGCGAAGATCGGCGGCCAACGCCACCCGCGCTACATCGTCTCCGCGGGCCACGACTTCGCCCACCAGCATGCCTTTTGGGAAGACGCCGCCTTCGCCTGAGGTGGCGACCCGCGCCCCGCTTGGCACGGCGCCGTCGCCATCGACGTACCGCAGCACGGGATTGAGGCTGTTGTCGCCGGTGAGGATGGCGCGTCGACGTCGGCCGTCGGCCAAATCCGCCTCGGCGGCGCCTCCGAGATAAACATGCACCGGCGCTCGACTGCTCGGATCGGTGAGCAGCAAAACTCGGGCGCTCCGCTCGCCCGCGCCCACCACGCGGCCCGCGACGCCGAGCGCGTCCTGGGCCGCCGCGCCGTCTCGCACCCCGTCCCGCCGGCCGACATTGACGATCACGCTTTGGCTGTAGACGCCGCCGCTATCGGCCACGACTTCGCCCGTCACGGCGCTCAGCTGAGGCGGCAGCGACACTGCGTTCAACGCGCGGAGTTGCGCGTTCTCCTGCTCCAGTCGCCGCGCGTCGTTCTCCCAGCGGCGAAGGCGCTGGATTTCCGCTTGGAGCCGGGCGTTCTCGGCGCGGAGCTCGGTAAGGCTTTGCACGTCGTCGAAGATGTCGCCGAGACCGCTCGAGGGGCCTGCGAACACTTCGAGCACCGGGGTCGCCCAGTCGACCAAGGCGAGGCGCAGGGCGGTGAGGCGCGGGTTCTCCGTGCGCCAGAGGACGAAGAGGAAGAACGAGAGCGCCAACAACGCGCCGAAGAGGATCCGGAGCAGCGTGGCGAACGGGCCTCTCGAACCCCCGGCGCGGCGCGCGTAATCCATCCCCGCGGTTCCTTCCCGAAATCCCGTCCCCAAAGCCCCGGCGCGTGACGACCTCGTCCCACGATGGCGTCATCGCGTTACGGCCGGGCTAAGATGTAATCATGATCGTCTTGCGGCGCAGCAGGAGACATGCCGGATCGCGTTTTGATCGGACGAGGGGGCGGACGGGCGCCGCGCCCCGGCTCAATCCATCAGCAAGCCGCGAAGCGTGCTCAATTGCTCAAGCGCCATGCCCGTGCCGATCGCCACGCAGGAAAGCGGCTCCTCGGCGATGGTGACGGGCAATCCGGTCTCTTTCCGGATCGCCTCATCAAGCCCGGCGAGCAGGGCGCCGCCCCCGGTCATCATGATGCCTTTGTCCACGATGTCGCCGCCCAACTCCGGCGGCGTGGCCTCCAGCGCCAGCTTGATGGCGTCAATGATGGCGAACACCGGGTCATGGAGCGCGCTGGCCACATGCCCTTGGTGGATTTCGATCTCTTTCGGGACGCCGTCCACCAGATCCCGCCCGCGGATCTCCAATGTCTCGCCCTTGCCGTCCGACGGCGTCACAGCCGTGCCGAACTGCTTCTTGATGCGCTCCGCCGTCGCCTCGCCGATCAGCAGGCTGTGCTGACGGCGCATATAGTTGATCAGCGCCTCGTCCATTTTGTCGCCGCCCACCCGCGTGCTGTCGGCGTAGACGACATCGGCCAGGCTGATCACGGCGACCTCTGTGGTGCCGCCGCCGATATCGACCACCATGGAGGCCGTTGGATCTTCAATGGGCAGGCCCGCGCCCAGCGCCGCGGCGATGGGCTCCTCGATGAGGTAAACCCGGCGCGCGCCGGCGCGGAGCGCGCTGTCTTTAATGGCGCGCCGCTCCACCGGCGTGGCGCCAGACGGCACGCAGATGATCACCAAAGGCGGCGCGAAGGCGGCGCGGCGATGCGCCTTGCGGATGAACGCCTTGATCATCTCCTCGGCCACTTCGAAATCGGCGATCACACCGTCTTTCAGCGGCCGGATGGTCTGCATTTTCCCGGGCGTGCGCCCGAGCATGATTTTGGCCTCATGGCCGACCGCGATCACCTCGCGGCGCGGATCGGTGCGAAAGGCGACAATCGACGGCTCATTCACGACGATGCCACGGCCTTTGACGTAGACCAAGGTGTTGGCGGTGCCGAGGTCGATGGCCATGTCCGAGCTGAACATGGCGTAGATGCCGAACATGGCCTGTCCCCTCCGCTCCCATCGCCACAACGCGCGTTCGCTACTGGCCGCGCCGCCGCCCGCCCATTTTGGGCCGCCCACCACAGATGACGCGCCGACCAAACGCGCCGCGGAGGCCAACTCCCCGCGGTTGCGCCATCTCGGCCCGACCCGCTCTGTCACACTGCAATGTGACCGCCGCGTGATGGGGCCGGGTCAACGCCTGTCCACCGTTGGGCGCTCTCCCAGGAGGCGAGCGCCGACCCCGCTGTATAGCGACCCCTCCGAAGCGCGGTAAAGCCGCGCGGTGTGTGACGACGCCACAATCCACGCCGCTCGCGACCGGTTTGCGTCTGCGCGCGCGCGGGGCGCCGGCTGTCTCACCGCATTGGCTCGCGCACCGGTTCGCCCTCGCCTGGACGCCGTTTCGCGCGGCGCACCAACAACTTGTTCAAGGCGTTCACATAAGCGCGCACCGACGCCACCAGCGTGTCCGTGTCGGATGCGGACCCGGTGGCGATTTTGCCGTCCTCTTCCAGCCGCACCGTCACATCCGCCTGCGCGTCAGTGCCGGCGGTGACGGCGTGCACTTGGTAGAGCTCGAGCCGCGCGTCATGGGGAAAGATCTGTTTGACCGCGTTGAAGGCGGCGTCCACCGGCCCGTCGCCCGTGGCGGACACGCTCTGTTCGGCCCCATCGACCTCCAGCGTCAGATCCGCCGTTTGCGGCCCCTCCGACCCGCAGACCACGCGCAGGCTTCTGAACTTGATCCGATCGTCCGCGCCCACGGAAGCGGCGTCCTCGACGAGCGCGATGATGTCCTCGTCGAACACTTCTTTCTTACGATCCGCCAGGGCCTTGAAGCGCTGGAACGCCTCCTGGAGCGCGTTCTCGCCCACATCGAAGCCGAGCGCGCGCAGCCGATCTCGAAACGCGGCGCGGCCCGAGTGCTTGCCGAGCACCAGGTCTGACTTCAGCAGCCCCACATCCTCGGGCCGCATGATCTCAAAGGTCTCGGCGTTCTTGAGCATGCCATCCTGATGGATGCCGCTCTCATGGGCGAAGGCGTTCTTGCCGACGATCGCCTTGTTGAACTGCACGGGAAAGCCGGTGACCGTCGAGACCAGACGCGACGCGGCGATCAGCTTGCGGCTGTTCAGCCCGGTCTTGAACGGCATCACATCCCGTCGGACCTGCAACGCCATGACGATCTCTTCGAGCGCCGCGTTGCCCGCGCGTTCGCCCAACCCGTTGATGGTGCACTCCACTTGCCGGGCGCCGGCGCTCACCGCCGCCAGGGAATTCGCCGTCGCCATGCCCAGATCGTCATGGCAATGCGTCGAATAGACCAGCGGGGCGTCCTCATCGACGCGCACGCGCTCGCGCAGCATGGCGATGATCCGCGCGCTTTCGCCCGGGATCGCATAGCCGACAGTGTCGGGGATATTGATGGTGCGCGCGCCATGGTCCACCGCGGTTTGCACCGTCAGGACCAGAAAATCCTCCTCGGTGCGCGTGGCGTCCATGGGCGACCATTGCACATCCTCGCAGAGCGACCGGGCCAGACTGACGCTCTCGACGATCTTTTCCAGAACCTCGTCCTTGGACATCGCCAATTGATGCTGCCGATGCAGGGGGGATGTGCCGATGAAGGTGTGAATGCGCGGACGCCGAGCGTGGCGCACGGCCTCCCAGCAGCGCTCGATGTCGCCGCGATTGGCCCGCGCCAAGCCGCAAACCGAGGCGTGCTCCACCGCTTTAGCGACCTCGACCACGCATTCGAAATCGCCATCCGAGGCGATGGGGAAGCCCGCTTCGATGATGTCGACCCGCATTTCATCCAGAAGCCGCCCGATCTGCACTTTCTCCTCCAGGGTCATGGAGGCGCCGGGAGACTGCTCTCCGTCCCGCATCGTGGTGTCGAAAATGAGCACGCGGTCCGGGTCGGCGTGACCCGCCGGTTCGATTTGCGGCGCGGCGAACGGCGTCGGCGCAGAGGCGGCGTCGGGGGTGGTCCTTTGAGACATGGCTCAGGCGTCCTTACGGTGGCCGGGCGCTGCGAAGCCTCATGGAGGCGTCCGCGAATAGCGTCGGCGCAGGCGCGACTTGGGATGACGGTTCGGTCGGGCCGTGGAGAGAAGGGCGGCGGCGTGACAGGGGCGTCCCCTAAGCGCGCGCCGCCAAAGGCTCGGCGCGCTCAGGGGCGGATAAGCAGCTCTGCAAACTCCAAGCGGCGCATCAAACTCTCCAAGGGTGCGCGCGGCGAAGGTCCCGCGCGATCACGCTCAGCGCGGTCTTAGCGGAATTGTCTCGGCCCCGCCAGTGCGGCGGCTGGTCACTCGACCGCGCTGGCTTCCGCCTCCGCTTTGGTGCCGCGCTTTCCTTTGACCCAGTATCCCCGATACTCCGCGCCGGTCGCGTATTTCATGGTGCCAAAGCCGTGGCGTTTGCCGTTCAAAAACTGACCTTGGTAGACGTCGCCATTGGGGTATTGCGCGGTGCCGTCGCCATGGATCGCGCCAGCGCGCCATGAGCCGGTGAAAGTGAAGCCGTCTGGAAAGGTGATGCTCCCAGAGCCTTCCCGTTTCCCCTTATTGAATTCGCCGTCGAACACCGCGCCGTCTTTGTACGTGGCTTTGCCGCGCCCCTGCTGCAGCCCTTCGACCCATTCGCCGGTGTAGGTGTAGTCATTGGGGGACTTCATGGAGCCGACGCCATGGTGCAAATTGTCTTTGAATTCGCCCTCATAGACGATCCCGTTGCCATAGCGGGCGACGCCTTTGCCGTCGATAACGCCATCGACCCAAGCGCCTGAATACTCGCCGCCATCGGCGAACTTAATGGTGCCTGTTCCATGGGGCGCGCCGTTGCGGAACTCGCCTTCATACACAGAGCCGTTTGGGTATTTTGCGACGCCGGCCCCTTCGATTTGCCCGTCCCGCCACTCGCCCGTGTACTCATAGCCGTCGGGCAATTGAAACGTGCCCTGGCCGTGTTGTTTGCCGTCGCGGAACTCGCCTTTGTAGACGCCGCCATGGTCGTAGACCATGCGCGACACGCCGGTCTCTGGCGTTTGCGCGCGGACGGAGGTCGGCGTCAGCATCGGCGAGGCGAGCAGGCTTAGCGTGAGGGCGCCGGCGGTGAGCGCGCTCGATGCGGCGCGTAAAGCCGGCCCTGAGGCCTCGCTGCGCCCTGGCGCGCCGGTGGATTGCAAGATGAAAAGCATGGCGGATCAGTTCCTTGCAGCATAGCGCGCGCCTGGCCGCGGCGGCTCGCCACAGGCCTGGCGCGCGATGTCTAGGCGCTTGAGCCCGATCTCGCAACAGATCCGCTCGCCCTAGACGCCGGGTCGCGGGGGCTAACGGCCACGCCAATGGCTTGAAACTGCGGCGAAGTGGCGTCGAGGACATGGCCATGTGCGCAGGCCGAGACCTTGATTTTCATCGCGAGGCCCCGCCAAGTGATGCTCGTGGTCCAGATGAGGACGATCCAGCGGCCGCCCGATGGTGCGGCGAGAACCGATCCAATCAGAGGCGGCGGTGTTGGACCGACAGAGCACACCCGCCGCGCCATCGCCCCGGGGCCCGCAAGCAAGCGGGTGGGGGCGCCCCCTGGCCCTGGCCGCCTTGTTGACGCTGCTGCTCTTGGCCAGCGCGCCCTTCGCCGTCTATGCCGCCGTCTTCGGCGTGCGCGGATTGCTCGTCGACCTCTCGTCGGAAAGCCGTCTTTTTCTTCCCTGGACCGCGATCGCCGCCGTCGGCGCCAATATCGCGATCTCCGCGCATATGCTGGGCGGCGCGGTGATCACCTTTCTTGCGCTAATCCAGCCGATTGGAGCCTTGCGGCGGCGCTTTCCGCAGCTGCACCGGATCGGCGGACGGGTGTTTCTGGTCGGCGCCGCGCTGAGCGCGCTGGGCGGACTTTTGTTCATTGCGTTGCGAGGCACGATCGGGGGCCCGGTGATGGATCTGGGCTTCGCGGCCTATGGCGTCTGCGTGTTGGTGGCGGCGTCGGGCGCGGTGCGCGCGGCGCGGCGCGGCGATCTGCAGGCGCACTGGCGCTGGGCGCTCCGGGCCATCGTGTTGGCGCTCGGCTCCTGGATCTACCGCCTGCATTACGGCGCGTGGTACCTCACAACGGGCGGCCTCGGCAGCGCGCCGGATTTCTCCGGACCCTTCGATCAGATCAATATCTTCGCGTTTTACGTGCCGTACCTCTTGGCGGTGGAGCTGTATCTCTCTCGGCGGGATGCGCATGCGCGCGCTCAGGGGAGCCGCGCCGTTCGGTAGAGGCGCACTTTCAACCCGCCATGGCGGATCGGCGCGCTCGGGCGCTCAAAAGGCAGGCCGGTGGCGCGGGCGAGCTCGGGAGCCGCGGTCACCAGCCCAACCCGCCAGCCGCTGAACCGCGCTTGTAGAACGCGGCCGAGGGCGGCGTGGAGCTTCGGCAGGCGGCTCCGGTCGCCGATGCGCGCGCCATAGGGCGGGTTGACCATCACTAACCCCGGCTGTGATCCAGCCGGCGGCGAGACGTCGGAGAGGCTGCTTTGACGGAAAAGCGCGCCGTCGCTCAGCCCCGCCCGCGCGGCGTTGGCGGTCGCCGCGGCCACGGCGCCCGCGTCTCGGTCAAAGCCGAAACAAACCGTCGCCGCGGAGGCGTCCTCCACCGCGGGCGGCGCGGCGCGCAGAGCGGCGAAAGCCGAGGGGTCGAAACTCGGCCAGCGCTGGTAGGCGAACGCGCGGTCACGCCCGGCGTCCAGCCCGGCGATGCGTTCAGCCGCCTCCAGCACGAACGTTCCCGAGCCGCAAAGCGGATCCAGCACGGTCTCGCGCCCATCAAAACCGCAGAGGCGCAGAAACGCCGTCGCTAAGGTCTCCCGAAGCGGCGCTTTGCCGATCGCTTGGCGGCTCCCGCGCTTATGGAGCGGCGCGCCGCTGGCGTCGGCGCTCAGCACGCAGTGATCCCGCTCGATCCGCGCCAGCAGCAGAAGATCGGCGGGCTCCGTCGGATCCGTGTGCACGGCGGCGCCCAACGCCTCTCGCGCCGCGCGTTCGATCCGCTCCGCGACCGCGCCCGAATGATAGAGCTTTGATTTCCTGCAAGAGGCCTCGACCCGCAGCGTCAGGTTATCGCCAGGGGCGGCCCGTGGCAGACACGACCAGTCAATCCCGCGCGCGGCCCATTTCTCCAGCTGCGCCAGATGCGTGACACGCGCCTCTCCCAGGCGCAGCAGGATGCGGCCGGGGCAGCGCAGGCGCAGATGGGCGCGCCACAGCGTCGTCCAGTCGCCTCTGAAGGCCACGCCGCCGGGCAAGACCTCCATTGGCCCGTCCAAGCGATCCCCGAGCGTTTCCTGGATCTCCTCCGCCAGCACGGCCTCTAGTCCGGGCGCGATGGCGGCGAAAAAGCGCCGTGTCTCAGCCATGATCTCCGCTCCACCCTGTCAGGCGGGGCGTGGCACAGCTTGGGGGCGCACGCCAGCGGAAGGCGCTTTGGCCGCACGATCATGGCTTCATCCGCGGCGCGGTCGGCAGTATGGACCCCAACAGCGTCGCGTCGCATCCGCGCGCAGAGCAACAGAGAGGTCGGAAGCCACGTCATGAGCGAGCGCGCCGCGTCCGTCATCACCCGTTTCGCGCCGTCGCCGACGGGTAAGCTGCATATCGGCAATCTCCGCGCGGCGCTGTTATCGTGGGCGGTGGCCCGGGGCGCGGCCGACGGCGTATTTATTCTGCGCATCGACGACACTGACGCCGAGCGCTCCAAGGAGGCGTTCGTCGACGCCGCCAAGCGCGATCTGGAATGGCTCGGCCTCCACTGGGATCGGTTCGAGCGCCAATCCGAGCGCTTTGAGCGCTATGAGGCGGCGGCGGCGAAATGGCGGGAGATGGGCCGGCTCTATCCGGCCTATGAGACGCCGACAGAGCTGGACCTGAAGCGCAAGCGGCAGCTCTCCATGGGCAAGCCGCCCGTCTATGACCGCTCCGCCCTCGCGCTGACGGACGCGCAGAAGGCGGCCTATGAGGCGGAGGGCCGCCGGCCCCATTGGCGCTTTAAGCTCGATCCTGAGCGGGTGGCCTGGGACGATGTGATCCGCGGCGAGACCAGCGTCGATTGCGGCTCGGTCTCCGACCCGGTGCTGATCCGGGAGGATGGCGGGTGGCTCTACACGCCTTGCTCCGTGGTGGATGATCTGGAGATGGGGATAACCCATGTGGTGCGCGGGGAGGACCACGTCACCAACACCGCGACGCAGATCCAGATGATCCGCAGCCTGGGCGGCGAGCCGCCGGTTTTCGCGCATCACTCTCTCTTGGTGGGCGCGGAGGGCGAGGCGCTCTCCAAGCGGCTTGGGTCGTTGTCGCTGGAGAGTTTTCGCGAGGCGGGGCTCGAGCCGCTGACGCTGCTGTCTTACATGGCGCGCATCGGCACGTCGGATCCGGTGGAGCCGCGCATCGCCCATGCGGCGGTGGCCGAGGGGTTCGCCCTGGAACGGTTCGGCCGCGCGCCCGCGCGCTTCGACGCCCGCGAGGTGGAGGCGTTGAACGCCAAGGTGTTGGCGGAGACGCCATACGCCCAGGTGGCGGACCGCCTGGAGGCGCTCTGCGCCGCCGGGGGGGAGCCGTTTGACGCGGCCTTTGACGCTGCTTGGCGCGAGGCGTTCTGGCTGGCGCTCCGGGGCAACATCGCCCGGTTCGAAGATCTGGCGCCATGGGTGGAGATCGCGCGGGAAGGGGCTGCGCCCCTGGTCTCGGAGGAAGACGCGGCCTTCGTGACGGAGGCGTTGGCTTTGCTGCCGGCCGCGCCTTGGGATGGCGACAGCTGGGGCGCTTGGACCGGCGCGGTGAAGACGGCGAGCGGGCGCAAGGGCAAGGCGCTGTTCATGCCGCTCCGCAAAGCGCTGACGGGTCGGGAGCGGGGCCCGGAGATGGCCGAGATTATGCCGCTGTTGCGACCGCCTCGGCGATGATCACCGCGGAGCTGTGAGGATGCGAGACGCGATGAGAGGGCGCGATGTCTGAAGGCGGGATCCCGGCGCCGGCGTTGTTTCTGGGCGCGATCGTGTTGGCGGGTGCGGGCTATTTCGGCTACGCCGCCCTGCAAAGCACCAGCCTTGGCGCGCCCGCCGCCGCGCGGGCGGTGGCCGAGCGCTTGGATGTCGCCCCGTGGTCGAACGCGGTGACCAGCGAGCCCCGGGTGGCGTCTGCGCTCGAGACCTTGGCCGCCGCGCCCTGCGATAAGCCCGCCATGTTCCAACTCGCCGCCGGCCTTGAGCGGTCGGGCGCGGTGGAAGAGGCGGCGGAGGCGCTGCTCGGTTTTGCGGACAGCTGCGAGGACGGGGCGGGTGAACGCTACCGCGCGGTGAATTTGCTGTTTGGCCTCGGCTCCCATGGCCGCGCCGCGACGGAGGCGAGCGCTCTGATCGAAGCGCAGCCGCTGGTCGGGCAGTATTATTTCGCCCGGGCCCAGGCGCTCGAGGCGCGAGAGGGGGAAGAGGATGGAGCGCGCGCGCGGCGGGCCGCGGCGCTTGGCGATTACGCCAGCGCCTTGGCCCTGCTCACCTCATCGGCGCGGGCGGGCGACGGACTGCTCGAGGCGGCCGCCCGCCGTTTCTCCGCGTCGGCTCGACATTGCGAGGCGGCCACAATCCTGGCGCTGCGCGGAGGACGGTTGAGCGGCCGGCTCACACGGCTCGCCGAGACATTCCGCGCCGCAGGCTGCGGGTCGGCTTACGCGTCCGGAGAAGCCATCGCGCAGCGGCGGAACTCGGCGGCCGCCTCCATCGAAGTGCGCGTCAATGGCGTCGCAGGGCGGTTCCTGATCGCGCCGGACGCTCCGTTTTTAACGGTCACGCCGGAGTTCGCCGCGCGCGCGCAGCTGGGCGGGGAGGGGCCGTCTGTCATGCTGCGGGATGTCTCGCCCGGGTCAGCGGAGAGTTCGGAGGCTGCGGTGCAGGCCCGAGCGGCGCAGGCGCGACTACTGCGGGCGCGGCGCGTCGCCTTGGGCGATGCGGGCGAAGGGACGGCGGGAGAAGCGGTCGCGTCGGATGTCTCGGTGCTGGCCCTGGAACGACCCCTCGCAGGGACGCCCGACGGCGCCGATGGGACGCTCGGCCGGTCGTTCCTCGCGCGCTTCGACGTCACGCTTGGCGCGCGGGCGCTCCGGGTCAGATCGAAGCCGCCGCAACGCTAGCCGCATTTTAAGGCGGGCCGCGCTGCGGGCGCCGCGCGCAAAGAGTGAAGCGCGCCGCACGGGAGGCGGCCGCTTGCCTTGGGCGGACCGAGGGGCTAGGTCGCCGCGCACGCGCAGCCGCGTCCATATAGGCGGACGCGAAAGAACGAGCGCAAGATCGGGCGATTGAATGACACAGAGCGTGCGGCCCTTGGAGGCCGGTGAGGTGAAGGTCGGCGGCGCGCCGGAAGGCTATGACGCGCTGCTGCTGGCGGATCTCGTCGCGCGCGCACAGGCCCCGGTGTCGGAACGCGGGCCTGAGGATGACCGCTTCGCCCATCGTGGCCCGGTGCTCCACATCGCCCGTGATGACCAACGCGCCGCCGCGCTCGGCGAGGCGTTAAGCGTCATCGCGCCCGAGATCCCCATCTTGCGGTTTCCGGCCTGGGATTGCCTGCCCTATGACCGCGTGAGTCCCAACCCGGCCATCGTCTCGGACCGCATGGCCACCTTGGCGACATTGGCGGAAGATCCGCGCCTGCCTTGCCTGGTGATCGCGACGGTCAACGCGGCGCTGCAGCGGGTGCCGCCGCTCCGCACCGTTTATGGCGAGAGCTGGGTCGGCGCCGTGGGCGCGCGCTGCGACACCGAGGAGCTGCTCGCGTATCTGGGTCGGAACGGCTATCGCCGCGCCTCCACCGTCGCGGAGCCCGGGGATTTCGCGATCCGCGGCGGCGTGATCGACATCTATCCTCCCGGCGCCGGCGATCCGGTGCGGCTTGATCTGTTCGGCGACACGCTGGAGAGCGCCCGACGCTTCGATGCGGAGAGCCAGCGGACTGTGGAGAAGATCGATCGGGTCGAGCTGGCGCCGATCTCCGAGGCGATGCTGACCGATGAGGCGGTGCAGCGCTTTAGACGCTGTTATCGGGAGACGTTCGGCGCCAGCGGCGCGCAGGACCCGCTCTACGCCGCCGTGTCCGACGGCGCGCGGTTCCAGGGCATGGAGCATTGGCTGCCCTTCTTCCATGATCGGCTCGACACGCTGTTTGATTATCTGCCGCGGGCGCTGGTGACGGTGGATCACCAGGTGGACGACGCGGTCGTGAAGCGCTGGGAGACCATCGCCGACCATCATCGCCACCGGGTCGAGGCGTTGGAGGAGAGCGAGGCGAGCCGCGGCCTGAGGGCGGGACAGGTCTATAAGCCCATCGATCCGGAGATGCTCTACCTCCCGGCGGAAGAGCTGACCACGCGGCTGGCGGGCCGGGCGATCCGGCGCTTCTCTCCCCATCAGAGCCCGCCGGGACCGGGCGTCATCGACGCCGGCGGCCGCATGGGTCGGGATTTCATCGAGGAGCGCCGCAGCGAAGAGGCGCGCCTGTTCCAGAATCTGGCCGATCATCTCAACGCGCTGCGCTCGGCGGGGAAGACCGTGGCGTTGGCCAGTTTCTCCGAGGGCGCGCGGGACCGCTTGGCGACCGTGTTGGCCGACCATGGCGTCGCCGGCCTCGCCATGACCGACCGCTGGCGCGAGG